>NZ_JACVZO010000002.1:0-196943 GCF_017151845.1 Staphylococcus sp. EG-SA-17 | reverse complement strand
ATCATCAAAGTTTTAAAAACGGTGGTTCGCCATCTTCTGGTTTAGTGAAAAAAGGTAAAACTAAGAAAACAGGTACCAAAGTAACATTTAAACCTGATGACACAATTTTTAAAGCATCTACATCATTTAATTTTGATGTTTTAAGCGAACGACTACAAGAGTCTGCGTTCTTATTGAAAAATTTAAAAATAACGCTTAATGATTTACGCAGTGGTAAAGAGCGTCAAGAGCATTACCATTATGAAGAAGGAATCAAAGAGTTTGTTAGTTATGTCAATGAAGGAAAAGAAGTTTTGCATGACGTGGCTACATTTTCAGGTGAAGCAAATGGTATAGAGGTAGACGTAGCTTTCCAATATAATGATCAATATTCAGAAAGTATTTTAAGTTTTGTAAATAATGTACGTACTAAAGATGGTGGTACACATGAAGTTGGTTTTAAAACAGCAATGACACGTGTATTTAATGATTATGCACGTCGTATTAATGAACTTAAAACAAAAGATAAAAACTTAGATGGTAATGATATTCGTGAAGGTTTAACAGCTGTTGTGTCTGTACGTATTCCAGAAGAATTATTACAATTTGAAGGACAAACGAAATCTAAATTGGGTACTTCTGAAGCTAGAAGTGCTGTTGATTCAGTTGTTGCAGACAAATTGCCATTCTATTTAGAAGAAAAAGGACAATTGTCTAAATCACTTGTGAAAAAAGCGATTAAAGCACAACAAGCAAGGGAAGCTGCACGTAAAGCTCGTGAAGATGCTCGTTCAGGTAAGAAAAACAAGCGTAAAGACACTTTGCTATCTGGTAAATTAACACCTGCACAAAGTAAAAACACTGAAAAAAATGAATTGTATTTAGTCGAAGGTGATTCTGCGGGAGGTTCAGCAAAACTTGGACGAGACCGCAAATTCCAAGCGATATTACCATTACGTGGTAAGGTAATTAATACAGAGAAAGCACGTCTAGAAGATATTTTTAAAAATGAAGAAATTAATACAATTATCCACACAATCGGGGCAGGCGTTGGTACTGACTTTAAAATTGAAGATAGTAATTATAATCGTGTAATTATTATGACTGATGCTGATACTGATGGTGCGCATATTCAAGTGCTATTGTTAACATTCTTCTTCAAATATATGAAACCGCTTGTTCAAGCAGGTCGTGTATTTATAGCTTTACCTCCACTTTATAAATTGGAAAAAGGTAAAGGCAAAACAAAGCGAGTTGAATACGCTTGGACAGACGAAGAGCTTAATAAATTGCAAAAAGAACTTGGTAAGGGCTTCACGTTACAACGTTACAAAGGTTTGGGTGAGATGAACCCTGAACAATTATGGGAAACGACGATGAACCCAGAAACACGAACTTTAATTCGTGTACAAGTTGAAGATGAAGTGCGTTCATCTAAACGTGTAACAACATTAATGGGTGACAAAGTACAACCTAGACGTGAATGGATTGAAAAGCACGTTGAGTTTGGTATGCAAGAGGACCAAAGTATTTTAGATAATTCTGAAGTACAAGTACTTGAAAATGATCAATTTGATGAGGAGGAAATCTAGTGAGTGAAATAATTCAAGATTTATCACTTGAAGATGTTTTAGGTGATCGCTTTGGAAGATATAGTAAATATATTATTCAAGAGCGTGCATTGCCAGATGTTCGTGATGGTTTAAAACCAGTACAACGTCGTATTTTATATGCAATGTATTCAAGTGGTAATACACACGATAAAAATTTCCGTAAAAGTGCGAAAACAGTCGGTGATGTTATTGGTCAATATCATCCACATGGAGACTCCTCAGTGTACGAAGCAATGGTCCGTTTAAGTCAAGACTGGAAGTTACGACATGTCTTAATAGAAATGCATGGTAATAATGGTAGTATCGATAATGATCCGCCAGCGGCAATGCGTTACACTGAAGCTAAGTTAAGCTTACTAGCTGAAGAGTTATTACGTGATATTAATAAAGAGACAGTTTCTTTCATTCCAAACTATGATGATACGACACTCGAACCAATGGTATTGCCATCAAGATTTCCTAACTTACTAGTGAATGGTTCTACAGGTATATCTGCAGGTTACGCGACAGATATACCACCACATAATTTAGCTGAAGTGATTCAAGCAACACTTAAATATATTGATAATCCGGATATTACAGTCAATCAATTAATGAAATATATTAAAGGTCCTGATTTTCCAACTGGTGGTATTATTCAAGGTATTGATGGTATTAAAAAAGCTTATGAATCAGGTAAAGGTAGAATTATAGTTCGTTCTAAAGTTGAAGAAGAAACTTTACGCAATGGACGTAAACAGTTAATTATTACTGAAATTCCATATGAAGTGAACAAAAGTAGTTTAGTAAAACGTATCGATGAATTACGTGCTGACAAAAAAGTCGATGGTATCGTTGAAGTACGTGATGAAACTGATAGAACTGGTTTACGAATAGCAATTGAATTGAAAAAAGATGTGAACAGTGAATCAATCAAAAATTATCTTTATAAAAACTCTGATTTACAGATTTCATATAATTTCAACATGGTCGCTATTAGTGATGGTCGTCCAAAATTGATGGGTATTCGTCAAATTATTGATAGTTATTTGAATCATCAAATTGAGGTTGTTGCAAATAGAACGAAGTTTGAATTAGATAATGCTGAAAAACGAATGCATATCGTTGAAGGTTTGATTAAAGCGTTGTCAATTTTAGATAAAGTAATCGAATTGATTCGTAGCTCTAAAAACAAGCGTGACGCTAAAGGAAACCTTATCGAAGTATTCGAGTTCACAGAAGAACAGGCTGAAGCAATTGTAATGTTACAGTTATATCGTTTAACAAACACTGACATAGTTGCGCTTGAAGGTGAACATAAAGAACTTGAAGCATTAATCAAACAATTACGTCATATTCTTGATAACCATGATGCATTATTGAATGTCATAAAAGAAGAATTGAATGAAATTAAAAAGAAATTCAAATCTGAACGACTGTCTTTAATTGAAGCAGAAATTGAAGAAATTAAAATTGACAAAGAAGTTATGGTGCCTAGTGAAGAAGTTATTTTAAGTATGACACGTCATGGATATATTAAACGTACTTCTATTCGTAGCTTTAATGCTAGCGGTGTTGAAGATATTGGTTTAAAAGATGGTGACAGTTTACTTAAACATCAAGAAGTAAATACGCAAGATACCGTACTAGTATTTACAAATAAAGGTCGTTATCTATTTATACCGGTTCATAAATTAGCAGATATTCGTTGGAAAGAATTGGGGCAACATGTATCACAAATAGTTCCTATCGAAGAAGATGAAGTGGTTATTAATGTCTTTAATGAAAAGGACTTTAATACAGATGCATTTTATGTTTTTGCGACTCAAAATGGCATGATTAAGAAAAGTACAGTGCCTCTATTTAAAACAACGCGTTTTAATAAACCTTTAATTGCTACTAAAGTTAAAGAAAATGATGATTTGATTAGTGTTATGCGCTTTGAAAGAGATCAATTAATTACCGTCATTACTAATAAAGGTATGTCATTAACGTATAATACAAGTGAACTATCAGATACCGGATTAAGGGCAGCTGGTGTTAAATCAATAAATCTTAAAGCTGAAGATTTCGTTGTTATGACAGAAGGTGTTTCTGAAAATGATACTATATTGATGGCCACACAACGCGGCTCGTTAAAACGTATTAGTTTTAAAATCTTACAAGTTGCTAAAAGAGCGCAACGTGGAATAACTTTATTAAAAGAATTAAAGAAAAATCCACATCGTATTGTAGCTGCACATGTAGTGACAGGTGAACATAGTCAATATACATTATATTCAAAATCAAATGAAGAACATGGTTTAATTAATGATATTCATAAATCTGAACAATATACAAATGGCTCATTCATTGTAGATACAGATGATTTTGGTGAAGTAATAGACATGTATATTAGCTAAAAACTATATGCAATCACGAAATTAAATGATAAAATACAGTAATGTTAAATTTTGACTAAATTCAAGGGATTTATATTAAATGCTGACCAAGTACTTATCGTTAAATTAGCGATATACTTTGACCAAACTAATATAAATCTCTTGTATTGTATAAGAAATGATGATGTATCTCTATATTTACTGAAGTTTCAATTCGGTCTAATTTTATAGAAGGTGCATGATTCATGTAGAGGATGCGAGGGGTTTATTTTGAAAGATTTCGATAGTTTAATTCCTGGATGGTTTAAAGAATTTGTCCATGTTGGTACCGATTTAATATGGTCTCAATATTTAATTGGTCTATTATTGACAGCTGGATTCTTCTTTACAATTAGTTCTAAATTCGTTCAATTACGAATGTTACCTGAAATGTTTAGAGCTTTAGTAGAACGTCCAGAAACTTTAGAAGATGGTAAGAAGGGTATTTCGCCATTCCAAGCATTTGCTATTAGTGCTGGTTCGAGAGTTGGTACTGGTAATATTGCTGGTGTTGCGACTGCGATTGTTTTAGGCGGTCCAGGTGCAGTGTTTTGGATGTGGGTTATTGCATTTATAGGTGCAGCGAGTGCATTTATAGAAGCGACTTTGGCTCAGGTTTATAAAGTACATGATAAAGATGGTGGATTCCGTGGTGGTCCAGCTTACTATATTACTAAAGGTTTAAATCAAAAATGGCTAGGTATCGTATTTGCGATTTTAATTACAATTACATTTGCATTTGTATTTAACACAGTGCAATCTAATACAATTGCGGAGTCGTTAAATACGCAATATAATATTAGTCCAGTAATCACAGGTATTATTTTAGCAATCGTAACAGCTATTATTATATTTGGTGGTGTACGTAGTATTGCTACGTTATCTTCGTTAATTGTACCGATTATGGCTATCATTTACATTGGTATGGTTTTAGTAATATTGCTATTTAATTTAGATCAAATTGTTCCTATGATAGGTACGATTATTAAAAGTGCATTTGGTATCGAACAAGTAACTGGTGGCGCTGTAGGTGCTGCGGTTCTTCAAGGTATCAAACGTGGTTTATTCTCTAACGAAGCTGGTATGGGTTCTGCGCCGAATGCAGCGGCAACTGCTGCCGTGCCACACCCTGTTAAGCAAGGTTTAATCCAATCATTAGGTGTGTTCTTTGATACAATGTTGGTTTGTACAGCAACTGCAATCATGATTTTACTATATTCAGGATTGAAATTTGGTGATAACGCACCTCAAGGTGTTGCAGTTACTCAATCAGCACTTAATGAGCATTTAGGTTCTGCTGGAGGTATTTTCTTAACAATAGCAGTTACACTGTTTGCATTTTCATCTGTTGTAGGTAATTACTATTACGGTCAATCTAATATTGAATTTTTATCAACAAACCGTGTAATATTATTTATCTTTAGATGTCTTGTTGTAGTACTTGTCTTTGTCGGTGCAGTTGTAAAAACAGAAACAGTATGGAATACGGCAGACTTATTTATGGGCTTAATGGCAATTGTAAACATTATTTCCATTATAGGACTGTCCAATGTAGCTTTTGCATTGATGAAAGATTATCAAAAGCAGAAAAAAGAAGGCAAGAATCCTGTCTTTAAACCTGAAAACTTAGAAATTAACTTATTTGGAATTAGTGCTTGGGGCGCTAACAAATATAAGAACTCTGATAAATAAATATTTTTAATGTAACGATTCATTATATAAAAATCAAATAAACCCTGAGGTTTTCAAATTAAAGCGAAAATCTCAGGGTTTTAAATTTGTACTCAATAATCATCTGTATCATTACACTAGTTAATCC
Organism: Staphylococcus sp. EG-SA-17; assembly: GCF_017151845.1. Classification (NCBI taxonomy): domain Bacteria; kingdom Bacillati; phylum Bacillota; class Bacilli; order Caryophanales; family Staphylococcaceae; genus Staphylococcus; species Staphylococcus sp. EG-SA-17. The sequence continues at coordinate 191,133 of NZ_JACVZO010000002.1, read as the reverse complement.
AAGATTTGATTATATATTAATATAGTAAGGTTGAGATTTATTTCCTCCATTGGTGTGCAAAGACTATACCATTGATAAGACATATTGTTGGATAGATGAATATAAATTTATTTTAGCTTTGCACAATTTAATAGTACGTTTTAGTTTGTATTGAGTATTAATTCAGATAATATATAAATAAATAGAATTATTTGTAAATATGGGAGTCAGATTTTTTTATTATAGTTATTCCACTTTGAGAGGCATCGAAATTAAATTAAGATGTATCATATAGGATAGGCGTGTAATAGAACACAAGTATTTAATTTATTATACTTTCAAGTTAGGCATTTCCGATATATAATCTTAATAATAGAAAAATAGGTGATGATAATGGGAGAATATATTGTTACTAAAACATTGAACAACAATGTCGTAGTATGTACTAATAATGATCAAGAAGTTATTTTAATCGGTAAAGGTATTGGTTTTAACAAAAAAGAGGGAATGACGTTAAACGACCAAACTATTACAATAGAGAAAATTTATAAATTAGAGAGTGAGCAACAAAAAGCACATTATAAAAGTTTAGTTGAAATCGCTGATGATAATGTATTACAAGTAATTATTGATTCGTTAAATTTTATTTCTAATACTGCGATGAATGTTGATTCAAAACAACTTGTAGTTTCATTAACGGATCATATTATATTTGCATATAAACGCTTAAAACAAAATCAAGTTATTAGCAATCCATTTGTTATGGAAACTATGCAGTTATATAGTGATGCATATCATATTGCTAAACAGGTAATTGATCAGTTAAATGCAGCATTAGATGTACATTTTCCTGAAGATGAGATAGGATTTATTGCATTACATATTGCATCTAACACAGAAGATTTATCTATGCATGAGATGACTTTGATCAATAATGTTATTAAAAAAGGTATAGATATCATTGAATCAGACCTTGTGACAACTGTTGATAAGGAATCATTACAATACCAACGTTTTATAAGACATGTACAATTTTTAATTCGCCGATTAAGAAGAAAAGAATATATACATGCACAAGATGATTTTGTGTCTATGATTAAAAATCACTATCCGATTTGCTATAACACAGCATATAAAATTTTAACTATGATACAAAAACAATTTGATGTTACTATCAGTGAGTCTGAAATTATATATTTAACATTACACATTCATCATTTTGAAGAAAGGATTAATCATTCCTAAATTAAGTGCATTATACGGGCGTTTCGTTACTGTAAAGGGTATTTGTATGGTATCATTGATGTTAGTAATTTTACATAAGTGGACTGTTTTTATACAACATCTTATGAATATTTTAAGTGGTGGTGAATCTATAATTGAATGAAAATGAAAAGAATATAAGAAAGAACTTTTTAAAATTTACCGAATCACGGTATATGAAGTTTGTTGGTGGGAATGATTTAGTCTTCTCATTAATAGCTCTAGTATTGTTGGGTATTGTTATTTTTATTTTCGAAAAAGTATCATACGTTTTTGATCCTTTTATCATCGTTTTTAAGACGATAGCAGCACCTATCATCGTCTCTTTAATTCTATTCTATCTATTTAACCCAATCGTAAATATGATGGAACGTTATAGAATACCAAGAGTTGCAGGTATTTCTATTATTTATCTAGCTGTAGTAGGTGTTATTACGTTAATTGTTAATTTATTGATACCTATTATTGGTTCGCAAGTAGATAGTTTAGTTAAAAATTCACCGCAATATCTAGAAAAATTAATTAATTCTATTGATAAAATAGCAAATAATACGTTTTTCTCTTCGTATTATAGTCAAATTAATGATTGGTTAAATTCTTTACCTAAGAAAATACCATCTATGTTAAGTGAATTTACAGATGGCTTTGGGTCTAAAATTGCAACGTTTGCAGAAACGATTGCTAATATTGGCGTTGTGATTGTAACAACACCATTTGTACTATTCTTTATGCTTAAAGATGGACATCACTTCAAAGAATTTTCAACGAATATTATGCCACCGAAATTCCGAAAAGATTTTCATGATCTACTTGAAAAAATGAGTGTTCAAGTTGGTTCATACATTCAAGGACAAATTATTGTTTCATTCTGTATCGGTATATTGTTGTTTATCGGTTATTCGGTTATCGGGTTGAAATATAGCTTAGTATTAGCTAGTATTGCGGCAGTTACAAGTGTTGTACCATATTTAGGGCCTACAATAGCGATTTCACCAGCTATTGTAATAGCTGCTATAACTTCGCCGTGGATGCTCTTAAAATTAGCAGTAGTATGGACTTTAGTACAATTTGTTGAAGGGCACTTCATTTCACCAAATATCATGGGTAAAACACTTAAGATTCATCCACTTACAATCATTTTCATTTTACTTTGTGCAGGCAAATTGCTTGGTATTGTAGGCGTTATTTTAGGTATTCCGGGATATGCTATTTTAAAAGTATTAGTTACTCATTTATTCCAATTATTTAAACGTCGATACAATCGTTTCTATGGTAATGATGTAGGTGAATATGATATTAAAGAAAGTAATAAAATAGTTGAATAAGTAATTAAAAATACCAATAGACTATACGTTTGTTGGTATTTTTTATGGTGCTTATAATGTTGGGCACTCACATTTATGATTATCAGCACATGTTTAGCTTATAAATTTTTACGAAAGTTTAGCCGTTTCTAAAGTACATAATAATAAAACGAGTATTTGCCACTTGATTAGTACTTCATTATTATGTCGAAAATAAAAACAAGTGGTATTTTTAATATATTAAGAAGCACTCATAATCAGCTGTTAATTAATAATATTTTTCATAAGTATTGATTCATCATTTTCTTTATGTTAAATATGAATCAGTATAGATAACCATATTGTTCTGTTTGAGATAGAAATATTTTCTATTTACTTCTTAATACAGATGTCAATATGACAAAAGTGTTATATAAATCAAAGGTAAATGATATGCTATTTTTATGGTTTATATGATATATTTTGATTTATAACAGAAATAATTAGAATTGATGTGAAAAAATGAATCAGGAAGTTAAAAACAAAGTATTTTCAATCTTAAAAATTACGTTTGCTACAGCTTTATTTATTTTTGTAGTAATCACGTTGTATCGAGAGTTATCTGGAATTAACTTTAAAGATACTTTGGTTGAATTTAGTAAAATCAACCGTATGTCCCTTGTCTTATTATTTATTGGTGGTGGGGCATCGCTTGTTATTCTCTCAATGTATGATGTGATTTTATCTAGAGCTTTAAAAATGGATATTTCATTAGGAAAAGTTTTAAGAGTAAGTTATATCATTAATGCATTAAATGCGATTGTAGGCTTTGGTGGCTTTATTGGTGCCGGTGTAAGAGCAATGGTTTACAAAAACTATACGCATGATAAAAAGAAATTGGTTCACTTTATTTCATTAATACTGATTTCAATGTTGACAGGTTTAAGCTTATTATCATTGCTAATTGTATTCCATGTTTTCGATGCATCTTTAATCTTAGATAAGATTACATGGGTAAGATGGGTATTATATGTAGTGTCATTTTTCTTACCATTATTCATTATTTATTCAATGGTTAGACCACCCGATAAAAACAATCGTTTTGTAGGATTGTACTGCACTTTAGTGTCGTGTGTTGAATGGTTAGCAGCTGCAGTTGTATTATATTTCTGTGGTGTAATTGTTGACGCTCATGTATCATTCATGTCCTTTATTGCAATATTTATCATTGCTGCATTATCAGGTTTAGTCAGCTTTATTCCTGGTGGTTTCGGCGCTTTCGATTTAGTTGTATTACTAGGATTTAAAACTTTAGGTGTCCCTGAGGAAAAAGTATTATTAATGCTACTTCTATATCGTTTTGCGTACTATTTTGTACCGGTAATTATTGCATTAATTTTATCATCATTTGAATTTGGTACATCAGCTAAGAAGTACATTGAGGGATCTAAATACTTTATTCCTGCTAAAGATGTTACGTCATTTTTAATGTCTTATCAAAAGGATATTATTGCTAAAATTCCATCATTATCATTAGCAATTTTAGTATTCTTTACAAGTATGATCTTTTTTGTAAATAACTTAACGATTGTTTACGATGCTTTATATGATGGAAATCACTTAACGTATTATATTCTATTGGCAATTCATACTAGTGCTTGTTTATTACTTTTACTGAATGTAGTTGGTATTTATAAGCAAAGTAGACGTGCCATTATCTTTGCTATGATTTCAATTTTATTAATCACAGTGGCGACATTCTTCACTTACGCTTCATATATTTTAATAACATGGTTAGCTATTATTTTTGTTCTGCTTATTGTAGCTTTCCGTAGAGCACGTAGGTTGAAACGCCCAGTAAGAATGAGAAATATAGTTGCAATGCTTTTATTCAGTTTATTTATTTTATATGTTAACCATATATTTATTGCTGGAACGTTATATGCATTAGATATTTATACGATTGAAATGCATACATCTGTATTGCGCTATTACTTCTGGCTTACGATTTTAATCATCGCTATCATCATAGGTATGATTGCATGGTTGTTTGATTATCAATTTAGCAAAGTACGTATTTCTTCTAAAATTGAAGATTGCGAGGAGATTATTAATCAGTACGGCGGTAATTATTTGAGTCACTTGATATATAGTGGTGACAAGCAGTTTTTCACTAATGAAAATAAAACAGCATTTTTAATGTATCGTTATAAAGCAAGTTCATTAGTGGTTCTTGGAGATCCGTTAGGTGATGAAAATGCCTTTGATGAATTGTTAGAAGCATTCTATAATTACGCTGAGTATTTAGGCTATGATGTTATATTCTATCAAGTTACAGATCAACACATGCCTTTATATCATAATTTCGGTAACCAATTTTTCAAATTAGGTGAAGAAGCAATTATTGATTTAACGCAATTTTCAACTTCAGGTAAAAAACGCCGTGGATTTAGAGCGACTTTAAATAAATTCGATGAACTTAATATTTCGTTCGAAATTATTGAACCACCGTTTTCAACTGAATTTATAAATGAACTTCAACATGTAAGTGATTTATGGCTAGATAATCGTCAGGAAATGCATTTCTCTGTTGGTCAATTTAATGAAGAATACTTATCTAAAGCGCCAATTGGTGTAATGCGAAATGAAGAAAATGAAGTAATTGCATTCTGTAGTTTAATGCCAACATACTTTAATGATGCCATTTCAGTCGATTTAATTAGATGGTTGCCAGAGTTAGATTTACCATTAATGGATGGATTATACTTGCACATGTTACTTTGGAGTAAAGAACAAGGTTATACAAAATTTAATATGGGTATGGCAACGTTATCAAACGTTGGTCAATTGCATTATTCATATTTAAGAGAACGACTTGCAGGCCGTGTCTTTGAACATTTCAACGGTCTATATCGTTTCCAAGGATTACGTCGTTATAAATCTAAATATAATCCGAATTGGGAACCACGCTTTTTAGTTTATCGTAAAGATAATTCGCTTTGGGAATCACTTTCTAAAGTAATGCGTGTAATACGTCACAAATAATTAAAATCCAAGTGCTAAGAGGTATACAGTTATGCCTGAAGCGCTTGGATTTTTTGGTTTCTATAAAGAATGATTTATAAAAAACGGTACAGATAAGAATATTTAAGTTTCCTATCTGTACCGTATTTTAATATTGAAATGAGCTTAAGTTAAGTCGCCTAACTTTTATTATCAGTCCAATCAGTTTCATCAAGTATAAATGTTATTGCTTATTTTTGTATTCTTGGCGTATTTTTTGTTCTTCTGCATAGCGCTCTGGATTTTTCTTATAAAAATCTTGGTGATAGTCTTCGGCTTTGTAAAATTGTGACGCTGGTAATATTTTTGTTGCAATTGCCTTATCAGCATTAATCGTATTTTTAAGCTGCTCGATATAAGTCTCAGCGAGTTCTTTTTGATGATCATTAGTGTAGAAAATAGCTGTTTGATATTGAGGGCCACGGTCTTGATATTGACCACCTGTATCTAATGGGTCAATGACTGAGAAAAATATTTCTAATAACTTATTGTATGAGAATAATGCAACATCATATTGAATTTCAACAGTTTCTAAATGACCACTCGTACCTGATTTTACTTGTTCGTAAGTAGGATTTTCAATATGTCCGCCCATATATCCAGAAGTTACTTTTTCTATGCCGTCAAAGGTGTCAAATGGTTTCGTCATACACCAAAAGCAACCTCCGGCAAAATAAGCTGTATTAATATTCATTTTTGACATCCTTTCATTAGACCTTAGTACGATTTATTAAGAAATCACTTGCTTTTTGAATTGTTTTTATATAACGTTAATATGTGATTATTATAGTACACAAAAATCTATTTTTGAAGATATAAGGTAGGTAAATATGGATAAAGAAACTAATGACAACGAATATAGACGTCAAAGTGAACATCGCACTTCGGCGCCTAAGCGAAAAAAGAAGAAGAAAATTAGGAAATTACCTATCATTCTTCTGATTGTTGTAATTTTACTTATCGCATTAGTTGTATATATTGTGCATAGTTACAATAGCGGTGTAGAATATGCCAAGAAACATGCGAAAGATGTTAAAGTACATCAATTTAATGGACCAGTAAAAAATGATGGTAAAATTTCTATTCTTGTACTCGGTGCAGATAAAGCACAAGGTGGACAATCAAGAACAGATTCTATCATGGTTGTTCAATATGACTTTATCAATAAAAAGATGAAAATGATGTCTGTCATGCGTGATATTTATGCAGATATTCCAGGATATGGAAAACACAAAATTAATTCAGCATACGCTTTAGGTGGTCCAGAGCTACTTAGAAAAACACTTGATAAAAATTTAGGAATTAATCCTGAATATTATGCAGTAGTTGATTTTACTGGATTTGAGAAAATGATTGATGAATTAATGCCAGAAGGTGTACCAATTAATGTCGAAAAAGATATGTCGAAAAATATTGGTGTATCTTTGAAAAAGGGTAACCATAGGTTGAATGGTAAAGAATTACTTGGTTATGCAAGATTCCGTCACGACCCTGAAGGTGACTTCGGACGCGTGCGACGTCAGCAACAAGTGATGCAAACATTGAAAAAAGAAATGGTTAATTTTAGAACAGTTGTTAAATTACCAAAAGTCGCAGGTATTTTAAGAGGCTATGTGAATACAAACATTCCTGATTCAGGGATTTTCCAAACAGGTTTGAGTTTTGGTATCCGAGGTGAAAAAGATGTTAAGTCATTGACTGTGCCAATCAAGAACTCATACGAAGATGTCAATACAAATACTGATGGTAGTGCATTACAGATTAATAAAAACACAAATAAACAAGCTATTAAAGACTTTTTAGATGAAGATTAAAAATAAACAAGGCGATTTCTATCATACTCAGATAGAAGTCGCCTTGTTCGTTTTCAAAGAATTATTTGGCATGCATCTTATGAAGAACTATTGATCTGACTTTCTTACGCCAGCCACACCATAATGGTTTGGTTTCATTTCTTCTATAACAACGTGAATTGCTTGTCTATTTGCTCCCGTTGTTTTTTCTACGGCGTCAGTAACTTCGCTAACTAAATTTTTTAATTGTTCATCCGAACGACCTTCTAATAATTTTACATTGACGATTGGCATCATCCAAACCTCCTAATCATTATTAATTTGAGTATATCATGTAATACTTAAAAATTCATTTGCAAATTAACAGAACACTTGTTCTAAAATAGTTGAAATAGAACACGTGTTCGTATATAATAGAATTCAAGTAAGGGAGGAATAACAGTGTATAATTATCATTTATTAGAAGATAGGGATGTTCTATGTATTGACCAAAAAAGTTTTTTTGCGAGTGTTTCTTGTATTGAAAAAGGGCTAGATCCATTAGAAACAAAGTTAGCTGTTGTTGCAGATACTAAGCGTCAGGGTTCTGTAGTATTGGCTGCGACACCTAAATTAAAAGAATTAGGCATCAAGACAGGGTCGCGATTGTTTGAAATACCACATAGAAATGATATTTACATTATCAATCCAAGTATGCGTAAATATCTTAATGTTTCAGTTGCTATTTCTAAGATTGCATTGCGTTATATTCCACCTGAAGATTTACACCAATATAGTATTGACGAATTTTTTATGGATGTTACTGATAGCTATCATAGATTTAGTTCTACAGTACATGCATTTTGCGAAAGACTTAAACGTGAAATTTATGAAGAAACAGGCATTTATTGTACTGTGGGCATTGGTTCTAATATGTTATTAAGTAAAATTGCTATGGATGTTGAAGCGAAGCATAGTCAAAATGGTATAGCTGAATGGCGATATCAAGATGTACCAACGAAATTATGGCCAATTCAGCCCTTGCGAGATTTTTGGGGTATTAATCGTCGAACAGAAGCCAAATTGAATAAAAGAGGAATTTTTACTATAGGAGATTTAGCGAAATATCCATATAAATTTTTAAAAAAAGAGTTCGGTATTTTAGGTGTTGATATGCATCTACATGCGAATGGGATAGATCAGAGTAAAGTACGTGAAAAGCACAAGATCAGCAATCCATCGATATGCAAAAGTCAAATATTAATGAGAGATTATCATTTTGATGAAGCAAAAGTAGTAATGCAAGAGTTAATTGAAGATGTTGCTAGCAGAGTTCGAGCAAGAAAAAAAGTGGCAAGAACGATACATTTTGCCTTTGGCTATAGTGATGAAGGCGGTGTACATAAGCAATATACTTTGAAAGATCCAACAAACTTAGAAAAAGATATTTATAAAGTAGTAATGCATTTCGCAGATAAATTATGTAATAAACAAGCACTATATCGTACGCTAAGTATATCTTTGAGTCAATTTATTAATGAGGATGAGCGACAGTTAAGTCTGTTTGAAGATGAATACCAACGCAAACGTGACGAATGTCTAGCTAAAACGATAGACCAATTACATTTGAAATACGGCAAAGGTATTGTGTCCAAAGCAGTATCGTTTACAGAAGCAGGTACAAAACACGGCAGATTAGGTTTAATGGCTGGACATAAAATGTAATGATTATACGGTTTAAGGAATATATAACTGTGATTCGTATAAAATAAGTCTCTAAAGATAAATATTTCATATATCACAATAGATTTCACAATAATATCTAAGAATACATGGGAATTTATCAAAAGAGACTTAATAATTATTGGATATAACAATCAAAATCACTCAATGCTTGCATACCGCGTTCTCGGTCAGTAGGATTTTTGAAACTAATTTTTAAAGCACCGTATATATCTTCGCGTACTTCTAAGATTCTTAAGTTGCTTATAGATATGTTATGTAAACTCAGGATATAAGTCACTTTACTTATCATACCTGATTCATCCGGAATATCCACATATAGATCATACGCAGTATTTAGTCCACCTAGTTGTTTAGCGGGCAGTGCGTCACGATACGATTTAGCTTCGGCAAAAAATGATAACAATTTTTCAGAATCATTGCTTTCAATTAGTCTTTCTAAATCTTGAAACTGACTTTTTAGCTGTCGAATCATTTCTAAAATATACGTTTTATTACTCAAGGTGATATCTTTCCACATTTGTGCATTACTACTAGCTATACGAGTGATATCACGAAAACCACCAGCTGCAAGTTTATTGACTAAATGATGTTCTTGACCGTTCTTTTGACTAACATGAACTAAACTAGATGCAACGATATGAGGTAAATGACTTACGACGCTTGTTACGTAGTCGTGTTCTTAAGCAGTAGTTACAATAAATTTAGCAAGAGTAGGTGATAACAGTTCTTTTAACGTGTTTGCTGCTTGCTCATTTCTTGCCTCATTGTAGACTAAAATATAATAAGCGTTTTCAAATAAGTGCTTTTTAGCATTTAGTACACCAGATTTATGACTACCAGCCATTGGATGACCACTGACTAGATGAATATTATGCTTTAATAAATTGCATTCGTGTTGCTGTATCATTGCTTTAGTACTACCAGTATCAGAAACAATAACACCAGGTTTAGTTGGCATATCTATAAGCTTGCTAAGATATTTATTTGTGATAGCAACAGGTGTTGCATAAATAATTACATCGGCTTTTTTAATAGCTTCACTATAATTTAAACATTTTTCATTAATAATACCGATTGATTTAGCTTTATCTAACTGAGAAGTATCTGCATCGTATGCAATAATATTAGTATTAGGGTTATGGTATTTTATATTGCTAGCAAGACTTCCACCAATTAATCCAAGCCCAACAAATAAAACTGTTGTCATATAAATCACCTTATTTCGAAATTTTCAGAATAATAACATTGTAAATGAGCTGTTGACACAGTGCAATAGTAAATAAAAATCGATAATAGCATTAATAGATAAACGGAGATAAATCATCTACAATAAAGAGTATAGTAACACAATGGCAACGGAGGGGTAAATCAATGGAACCAATATTAGAAATGATTAAAACATTAACAGGTATTAATAGTCCTTCAGGAGACACAGAAGAAGCAATTCAATTTGTCGAAAAATATGCAAAAGACTTGGGTTATCAAACAACACTAACAAATAAAGGTGCGTTATTAATAACAGTGCCAGGCAAAAATGATGAAGTACAACGCTGTATTACTGCTCATGTTGATACTTTAGGTGCAATGGTTAAAGAAATTAAAGAAGATGGGCGCTTAGCAATAGAATTAATTGGAGGATTCACGTATAACGCGATTGAGGGTGAATATTGCCAAATTAAAACTGATGCTGGTCAAATATATACAGGAACAATTTGTCTGCATGAAACAAGTGTTCATGTATATAAAAATAATCATGAAATAACTAGAGACCAAAAGCATATGGAAATAAGAGTTGATGAAGTAACTACATCAGAAGAAGATACAAAGAGTTTAGGTATTTCAGTAGGTGATTTTGTTAGCTTTGATCCACGTACAGTTATCACGTCATCAGGTTTCATTAAATCTCGCCATTTAGATGATAAAGCTAGCGTAGCGATGATACTACAATTACTAAAGAAATTAAAAGAAGAGCAAATAATATTACCACATACAACGCAATTTTATATTTCTAATAACGAAGAAATAGGTTACGGTGCAAATGCATCAATTGATTCGAAAATCAAAGAATATATTGCATTAGATATGGGCGCGTTGGGAGACGGTCAAGCATCGGATGAATATACAGTTTCTATTTGTGCCAAAGATGCTTCAGGTCCATATCATAAGCAATTGAAATCGCACCTAGTTAATCTTTGCAAAATAAATAACATTCCATATAAAGTCGACATATATCCATATTATGGTTCAGATGCTTCAGCAGCTTTACATGCTGGTGCGGATATCAGACATGGTTTATTTGGCGCTGGCATTGAATCATCTCATGCAATGGAACGAACACATATTGATTCTATTAAAGCGACAGAGAAATTACTATATGCATATTGCTTATCACCAATTGAGTAAACAATTAGTGTTGACAAATGTGAACGACCTATGTAATATAATGAACTATAAAAATAATTAGAATTTTCTAAAGAAATAGTAGCAGATATGAAACGTAGCAAATAGAAAGCTAATGGGTGATGGGAATTAGCACGCCATATCTTGTGAATTGGACTTTGGAAAACAATTGAATGAGTTTTGAAAGTGAACATGAATTATGTTAACTAAGGTGGCACCACGGTAACGCGTCCTTACAGGTATATGCGTTATGTGGTGTCTTTTTATTTAGACAAAATGTAGTAGTTAATTAAAGGTAGCAACAGAAAGTTAGTGGATGATGTGAACTAACACCGAGATTAATGAAATTGGGTTTTGTCTGCAACAGAAAAATTATATATAGTAAAGAGTGAACTATGAATATTTCGAATATTCGGTTAATTTAGGTGGTACCACGCGTCAGCGTCCTTTATATTGATAAGGATGCTGGCGCTTTTTTGAAAGGAGCGTATAGAATGGATATATTTTATAAAAAAATAAAAGCAAATGTAACGCCAGAAGTTTTAGCACAACTTCATTCCAAGAAGATCATTTTGGAAAGTACAAATCAACAACAAACTAAAGGTCGCTATTCAGTTGTTATTTTTGATATTTATGGCACTTTAACTTTAGATAATGATGTATTATCAGTAAGCACTTTAAAAGAATCGTATCAAATCATTGAAAGACCGTACCATTATTTAACGACTAAAATAAATGAAGACTACCATAATATTCAAGATGAGCAACTTAAGTCATTACCGTTTATATCTGGATATGTTGGGACGTGTAGCTTTGATTTAGTAAGACATGAATTTCCTAAATTGCAATCAATACAATTAGAAGATCACAAGCAGCACGATGTAAGGTTATATATGGTTGAACAAGTTTATGTATTTGACCATTACAAAGATGAGTTATATATCATCGCGACGAATCAATTTTCAAATTCAACAAAATCAGATCTTGAGAATCGAGTTAATAAGTCTATCGAAGACTTAACTAAAATCCAACCATTCATGCCTACACAAGATTTTGATTTTAAAACTAAAGAAATTCAATCAAATATTTCTGAAGAAAGATTTATCGAAATGATTCAGTATTTCAAAGAGAAAATAACAGAAGGGGATATGTTCCAAGTTGTGCCATCAAGAATTTACAAATATGCGCATCATGCTAGTCAGCATTTAAATCAACTTTCGTTTCAACTGTATCAAAATTTAAAACGACAAAACCCAAGTCCATATATGTATTATCTTAATATCGATAAACCCTATATTGTCGGTAGTTCTCCCGAAAGTTTCGTAAGTGTCAAAGATCAAATTGTAACAACTAATCCTATTGCAGGTACGATTCAACGTGGTGAGACGACACAAATAGATAATGAGAATATGAAACAACTACTTAATGATCCAAAAGAATGCAGCGAACATCGTATGCTAGTTGATTTAGGACGTAATGATATTCATAGAGTAAGTAAAATCGGTACCTCAAAAATTACTAAATTAATGGTTATTGAAAAATATGAACATGTTATGCATATCGTAAGTGAAATCACAGGTAAAATAAATCAAAATTTATCACCAATGACAGTTATTGCGAATTTATTACCAACAGGTACCGTTTCAGGTGCACCAAAATTACGTGCAATTGAAAGAATATATGAACAATATCCACATAAACGAGGCGTTTATAGTGGTGGTGTTGGATACATAAATTGTAATCATAACTTAGATTTTGCTTTAGCAATTCGAACGATGATGATAGATGAGCAGTATATCAACGTAGAAGCTGGTTGTGGCGTTGTATATGATTCTATTCCTGAAAAAGAACTAAATGAAACGAAATTGAAAGCTAAAAGCTTATTGGAGGTGAGCCCATGATCTTAGTTGTAGATAATTATGATTCCTTTACATATAACCTAGTGGATATTGTTGCTCAACATACTGACGTCATTGTTCAATACCCTGATGATGATAATGTGCTGAATCAATCGGTGGACGCTGTTATTATATCTCCTGGTCCAGGGCATCCATTAGACGATCAACAGTTGATGAAAATCATATCAACCTATCAACACAAACCCATTTTAGGTATATGTTTAGGGGCTCAGGCACTGACTTGTTACTACGGTGGAGAAGTCATTAAAGGCGACAAGGTTATGCACGGCAAAGTTGATACTATAAGTATCACTTCAAATACTCACAAAGTGTTATATCAAGATGTTCCAGAACAGTTTTCAATTATGAGATATCATTCATTAATAAGTAACCCTGACAATTTTCCAGAAGAATTGAAAATTACTGGACGTACCAAAGATTGTATACAGTCATTTGAGCATAAAGAAAGACCGCATTACGGTATTCAGTACCATCCTGAATCATTTGCTACAGACTATGGTGTCAAAATAATTACAAATTTTATTAATCTAGTGAAGGAAGGATGAAAACCATGACATTACTAACAAGAATAAAAACTGAAACTATATTACTTGAAAGCGACATTAAAGAGCTAATCGATATACTTATTTCTCCTAGTATTGGAACTGATATTAAATATGAATTACTTAGTTCCTATTCGGAGCGAGAAATCCAACAACAAGAATTAACATATATTGTACGTAGCTTAATTAATACAATGTATCCACATCAACCATGTTATGAAGGGGCTATGTGTGTGTGCGGCACAGGTGGTGACAAGTCAAATAGTTTCAACATTTCAACGACTGTTGCTTTTGTTGTAGCAAGTGCTGGCGTAAAAGTTATAAAACATGGTAATAAAAGTATTACCTCAAATTCAGGTAGTACGGATTTGTTAAATCAAATGAACATACAAACAACAACTGTTGATGATACACCTAACCAATTAAATGAAAAAGACCTTGTATTCATTGGTGCAACTGAATCATATCCAATCATGAAGTATATGCAACCAGTTAGAAAAATGATTGGAAAGCCTACAATATTAAACCTTGTGGGTCCATTAATTAATCCATATCACTTAACGTATCAAATGGTAGGCGTCTTTGATCCTACAAAGTTAAAGTTAGTTGCTAAAACGATTAAAGATTTAGGTAGAAAACGTGCAATCGTTTTACATGGTGCAAATGGTATGGATGAAGCAACACTATCTGGTGATAATTTGATATATGAATTGACTGAAGATGGAGAAATCAAAAATTACACATTAAATGCGACTGATTATGGTTTGAAACATGCGCCGAATAGTGATTTTAAAGGCGGTTCACCTGAAGAAAATTTAGCAATCACACTGAATATCTTGAATGGTAAAGATCAGTCAAGTCGACGTGATGTTGTCTTACTAAATGCGGGTTTAAGCCTTTATGTTGCAGAGAAAGTGGATACCATCGCAGAAGGCATAGAACTTGCAACTACATTGATTGATAATGGTGAAGCATTGAAAAAATACCATCAAATGAGAGGTGAATAATATGACGATTTTATCAGAAATTGTTAAATATAAACAGTCACTTTTACAAAATGGCTATTATCAAGACAAACTTAATACCTTGAAAAGTGTGAAGATTCAGAATAAAAAATCTTTTATAAACGCAATTGAGAAAGAACCAAAGCTAGCAATTATTGCAGAAATCAAATCGAAGAGTCCTACAGTTAATGACTTACCTGAACGAGATTTATCGCAACAAATCTCAGATTATGACCAATATGGTGCAAATGCCGTGTCTATTTTAACTGATGAAAAGTACTTTGATGGTAGTTTTGAAAGATTACAAGCATTGACGACAAAAACAACATTACCCGTATTATGCAAAGACTTTATTATAGACCCGCTTCAAATTGATGTTGCTAAACAAGCTGGTGCATCTATGATTTTATTGATCGTTAACATCTTATCTGATAAACAATTGAAAGATTTATATAACTACGCTATATCGCAAAATCTAGAAGTGTTAGTTGAAGTACATGATCGCCATGAATTAGAACGTGCCTATAAGGTTAATGCTAAATTGATTGGTGTGAATAACAGGGACTTAAAACGATTTGTCACAAATGTGGAACATACAAATACTATTTTAGAAAATAAAAAACCAAATCATCATTATATTTCTGAAAGTGGTATTCACGATGCATCTGATGTAAGAAAAATCTTGCATAGTGGTATCGATGGCTTACTAATAGGTGAGGCGCTTATGCGTTGTGACAATATATCTGAATTTTTACCACAACTGAAAATGCAAAAGGTGAAGTCATGATGAAATTGAAATTTTGTGGCTTTACATCAATAAAGGATGTTACAGCGGCCAGTCAATTACCTATTGATGCGATAGGTTTCATCCATTATGAAAAAAGTAAAAGGCATCAAACAATTACCCAAATAAAAAAGTTAGCGTCTGCTGTTCCAAATCATATCGATAAAGTATGTGTCATGGTAAATCCTGATTTAACAACAATTGAACACGTATTAAGCAATACGTCAATTAACACAATACAGTTACACGGCACAGAATCTATTGATTTTATACAGGAAATTAAAAAGAAATATTCAAGCATTAAAATCACTAAAGCTTTAGCTGCAGATGAAAACATAATCCAAAACATAAATAAATATAAAGAGTTCGTAGATTTATTTATTATCGACACACCCTCAGTGTCGTATGGTGGTACCGGTCAAACATATGACTGGACTATTTTGAAGCACATAAAAGACATACCTTACTTGATAGCAGGAGGCATTAACTCTGAAAATATTCAAAAAGTTAATCAACTTAAATTATCACATCAAGGTTATGATCTTGCATCAGGTATAGAAGTAAATGGGCGAAAAGATATAGAAAAAATGACAGCAATTGTAAATATTGTGAAAGGAGATAGAGAAAATGAATAAACAAATACAAACAGAAGCAGATGAATTAGGTTTCTTTGGTGAATACGGAGGGCAATATGTTCCAGAAACATTAATGCCAGCAATTATTGAGTTGAAAAAAGCTTATAAAGAGGCAAAAGCAGACCCAGAGTTTCAAAGAGAACTGGAATACTATTTATCAGAGTATGTAGGACGCGCGACGCCACTTACATATGCTGCATCATATACTGAAAGCCTAGGTGGCGCTAAAATATATTTGAAACGAGAGGATCTAAATCATACAGGCGCCCATAAAATTAATAATGCGTTAGGTCAAGCGTTGCTTGCTAAAAGAATGGGCAAGAAGAAGCTTGTTGCTGAAACTGGTGCGGGTCAACATGGTGTAGCTAGTGCTACGGTTGCTGCATTATTTGATATGGAACTTGTTGTCTTTATGGGAAGTGAAGATATTAAAAGACAACAACTTAATGTATTTAGAATGGGATTACTTGGTGCAAAGGTTGTGGCAGTTGAAGATGGTCAAGGGACTTTATCGGATGCAGTTAATAAAGCATTGCAATATTGGGTAAGTCATGTAGATGATACACATTATTTATTAGGTTCTGCATTAGGTCCAGACCCGTTCCCAACGATTGTTAGAGATTTTCAGAGTGTGATTGGTAAAGAAATAAAATCACAGATATTGAAGAAAGAAGGTCGACTTCCGGATGCAATTGTAGCATGTATCGGTGGTGGCTCAAATGCAATCGGTACATTTTATCCATTTATTAAAGATGATGTTGCATTATACGGTGTTGAAGCCGCAGGTCAAGGCGAGGATACTGATAAACATGCACTTGCAATTGGCAAAGGATCACCTGGCGTATTACATGGTACTAAAATGTATTTAATTCAAGATGAAGGTGGGCAAGTGCAACTAGCACATTCTATTTCAGCAGGACTTGATTATCCTGGTATTGGGCCAGAACATTCTTATTACCACGACATTGGTAGAGTAACTTTTGAAAATGCAAGTGATACACAAGCAATGAATGCTTTAATCAACTTTACAAAACATGAAGGTATTATACCTGCAATTGAAAGTGCACATGCACTGAGTTATGTTGAAAGACTAGCGCCTACGATGTCGAAAGAAGATATTATTGTAGTAACTATTTCTGGACGTGGCGATAAAGATATGGAAACAATTAGACAATATATGGCAGAGCGAGGTCTTGCAAATGACTAAATTATTTATACCTTATATTATGGGCAATAAAGATTTGATTGAAAATGCAACATTGTTGAGTGAAAATGGTGCAGATATAATTGAAATTGGTGTACCTTTCTCTGATCCGGTTGCTGATGGTCCAGTTATCATGGAAGCAGGTCAACAGGCGATTAAACAAGGCATCACGATAGATTATATTTTCAATCAATTAGAAAAACATGGTGATCAAATTAAGTGTAACTATGTATTAATGACGTATTATAATATTATTTGTCATTATGGAGAACAAGCGTTTTTTGAAAAATGTCGAGATACTGGTGTCTACGGCTTAATTATTCCTGATTTACCATATGAATTATCGCAGCGTTTAAAAGAACAATTTAGTCACTATGGCGTCAAAATCATATCGTTAGTTGCGATGACTACTGATGACAAACGTATGAAAGATATCGTATCCCATGCGGAAGGCTTTATTTATACTGTGACGATGAATGCGACAACAGGGCAAAACGGTGCGTTTCATCCAGAATTAAAACGAAAAATTGAGTCAATTAAAGCGATAGCCAATGTGCCAGTTGTCGCAGGATTTGGTATAAGAACACCTCAACATGTTGCAGATATAAAAGAGGTTGCAGATGGCATCGTCATTGGTAGCGAAATCGTTAAGCGATTTAAATCTAACACGCGTGAAGAAATCATTAAATATTTACAATCTATCCAACAAACATTGAATAATTAAGTTTACTTGATTTAAAAAAATTAGTCGAATACTGTTTGAAAAAGTGAAAAACGGTGAATTATAAAATTGAATAGAAATGATACAAAAGTAATATGAGCAAACCCAAACGTTCATATTACTTTTTTTGAAATTGTATGCAAAAATCTAAATATTACTATAAAAGTATACGCAATTAAAGCGTTTATGTTTTAGTTTTAACATTAACTATTGTATACTTATTTAGATTAGATTTATTATTTTTGACATTTGCAGAGGGGAAATAGAAAAACTGCAAATACGGAAATGAAATTAATTAACGAGAGACAAATAGGAGTAATGATAATGAAGTTTACAAATTTAACAGCTAAAGAGTTTGGTGCCTTTACAGATAGCATGCCATACAGTCATTTCACGCAAACTGTTGGCCACTATGAGTTAAAACTTGCTGAAGGTTATGAAACACATTTAGTGGGAATAAAAAACAATAATAACGAGGTTATTGCAGCTTGCTTACTTACTGCTGTACCTGTTATGAAAGTGTTCAAGTATTTTTATTCAAATCGCGGTCCAGTGATCGATTATGAAAATCAAGAACTCGTACACTTTTTCTTTAATGAATTATCAAAATATGTTAAAAAACATCGTTGTCTATACCTACATATCGATCCATATTTACCATATCAATACTTGAATCATGATGGCGAGATTACAGGTAATGCTGGTAATGATTGGTTCTTTGATAAAATGAGTAACTTAGGATTTGAACATACTGGATTCCATAAAGGATTTGATCCTGTGCTACAAATTCGTTATCACTCAGTGTTAGATTTAAAAGATAAAACAGCAGATGACATCATTAAAAATATGGATGGACTTAGAAAAAGAAACACGAAAAAAGTTAAAAAGAATGGTGTTAAAGTAAGATATTTATCTGAAGAAGAACTGCCAATTTTTAGATCATTTATGGAAGATACGTCAGAATCAAAAGCTTTTGCTGATCGTGATGACAAATTTTACTACAATCGCTTAAAATACTACAAAGACCGTGTGTTAGTGCCTTTAGCGTATATCAACTTTGATGAATATATTAAAGAACTAAATGAAGAGCGTGATATTTTAAATAAAGATTTAAATAAAGCATTAAAGGATATTGAAAAACGTCCTGAAAATAAAAAAGCGCATAACAAGCGAGATAACTTACAACAACAACTTGATGCAAATGAGCAAAAGATTGAAGAAGGTAAACGTCTACAAGAAGAACATGGTAATGAATTACCTATCTCTGCTGGTTTCTTCTTTATCAATCCATTTGAAGTTGTTTATTATGCTGGTGGTACATCAAATGCATTCCGTCATTTTGCCGGAAGTTATGCAGTGCAATGGGAAATGATTAATTATGCATTAAATCATGGCATTGACCGTTATAATTTCTATGGTGTTAGTGGTAAATTTACAGAAGATGCTGAAGATGCTGGTGTAGTTAAATTCAAAAAAGGTTACAATGCTGAAATTATTGAATATGTTGGTGACTTTATTAAACCAATTAATAAACCTGTTTACGCAGCATATACCGCACTTAAAAAAGTTAAAGACAGAATTTTTTAGGAAGGGAATTATCAAAACATGAAATTTACAGAGTTAACTGTTACCGAATTTGACAACTTTGTACAAAATCCATCATTGGAAAGTCATTATTTCCAAGTAAAAGAAAATATAGTTACCCGTGAGAATGATGGCTTTGAAGTAGTTTTATTAGGTATTAAAGACGACAATAACAAAGTAATTGCAGCAAGCCTTTTCTCTAAAATTCCTACTATGGGAAGTTATGTTTACTATTCGAATCGTGGTCCAGTAATGGATTTTTCAGATTTAGGATTAGTTGATTATTATTTAAAAGAGTTAGATAAATATTTACAGCAACATCAATGTTTATATGTTAAATTAGATCCGTATTGGTTATATCATCTATATGATAAAGATATCGTGCCATTTGAAGGTCGCGAGAAAAATGATGCCTTAGTAAACTTGTTTAAATCACATGGTTACGAGCATCATGGCTTTACAACTGAGTATGATACATCGAGCCAAGTACGATGGATGGGCGTATTAAACCTTGAAGGTAAAACACCCGAAACATTGAAAAAGACATTTGATAGTCAACGTAAACGTAATATTAATAAAGCGATAAACTATGGTGTTAAAGTCAGATTCCTTGAACGTGATGAGTTCAATCTTTTCTTAGATTTATATCGTGAAACTGAAGAGCGTGCTGGATTTGTATCAAAAACAGATGATTATTTTTATAACTTTATTGACACATATGGAGATAAAGTATTAGTACCATTAGCATATATTGACCTTGATGAATATGTGTTAAAGTTGCAACAGGAATTGAATGACAAAGAAAATCGTCGTGATCAAATGATGGCGAAAGAAAACAAATCAGATAAGCAAATGAAGAAAATTGCAGAATTAGATAAGCAAATTGATCATGATCAGCATGAATTATTGAATGCAAGTGAATTGAGCAAAACGGACGGCCCAATTCTAAACCTTGCTTCTGGCGTTTATTTTGCAAATGCATATGAAGTGAATTATTTCTCTGGTGGTTCATCAGAAAAATATAATCAATTTATGGGACCATACATGATGCATTGGTTTATGATTAACTATTGCTTCGATAATGGTTATGATCGTTATAATTTCTATGGTTTATCAGGTGATTTCACAGAAAACAGTGAAGATTATGGCGTATACCGCTTTAAACGTGGATTTAATGTACAAATCGAAGAATTAATAGGGGATTTCTATAAACCAATTCATAAAGTGAAATATTGGTTGTTCACAACATTGGATAAATTACGTAAAAAATTAAAGAAATAGATGTAAATGATGTTAGGGCTTATAGTTATTGATGCTATAGGCTCTTTTTTATATGTTTTTTAGCGAAATTTTAATTATTTCACACTAAGAAAAACTAGTATGTATTTGTCAATCTAATGTTTTTCATTATAATGCTGTTTTATTGATTTAATTTTATGATTAAAATATTATGCAAAACATAAAATATATAGCGTCATATTTGAGTTTTAATGATAATATTTTTATAATATATAATATAAAATAATGGTTATCTGAGTATGAAATGCAAGTAAGTGAGGTAGTTAAAAAAATGAATCGAATTGAAAAACATGCTAAAAACACTTTTATTATTCTGATGCTCATTATGTTATTTTGGATTTTTATGAGTTTTATTTTCCAGAAATTATTATTTCCACCTTCGAAAAATAATTTAACTACATATGAAGCATTGAAATATTATACACATTTAAAGGGATATTACGGTTTGGATCATATATCAAAAGGAATAGCATACATTGCCTGTGTGTTAATTCCACTCAATTTCTTTTTTAGATTCAATGACATCAAAAAAGATAATAACTATAATAATATTATAAGTACGTTATTCCTATTATTATACTTTTTAGTTAATGGAATTTCATTGATTATTCAAGGATTCACTGCAGAATTTACAATTAGTTTAATTAGTAAGGCAAATATTCATAATAATCATGAATTTGCTGTGAACTTATTTAGATATGTCATACAAGAAGGTGGTATTTCTTTTAGTACATATCTAGTGTGTAACTTTTGCATAATAATGTGGTTATTATTTTCGTGTTCTTTATTAAAAGAAAGAAAACCAGTTGTCAGATGTTTACCATTAATTATATCTTGTTTAAAATTAATATTAATTCTACTATTTTTACTTTCAATACTTTTGGTCATATATCAAACTCAATCTGCACAAATCTTATTTGTTTTTATAGATTTTCTAAATTTTGTCGCGTTAATTTTAGTTTATTTATGTACTAATCCTAATAATAGAAGTATTGATAAAATAGCATGTGTTAAATAAAAAGTTAATAGTAACTACAAACATACTTTACTAATAATCAAAACGAGTTACACAAACATACAGTTATATAAGTCCCCTTATGGAATTTCACATTCTAGTTTACATAATATATATTATAGGAAGTAATGTGTGTGACGCAAAAGGTACCCTACATCATAATCATTATCTAATATCGTCACATAACTTACTTATGCTATAATCATGGTATTATATTGTTTGGAGTGATTTGATGAGATTTGTCTTTGATATTGATGGTACGCTTTGTTTTGACGGCCGATTAATTGATCAGACTATTATTGATACATTGTTACAATTACAACATGATGGTCATGAACTTATATTTGCATCAGCACGTCCAATTCGTGATTTGTTGCCAGTTTTACCATCAGTATTTCATCGGCACACATTAATTGGCGCAAATGGTGCTATGATTTCACAGCAATCAAAGATTTCTGTTATCAAACCAATTCATACTGATACATATCACCATATCTTAAAAATAATTCAAAAGTATGAGTTAGATTTTATTATTGATGATGATTGGAATTATGCTGCACAACTTGACGCTGAGAACGCGATTTTTGAGCGTTTAGATCCACATAAGCTGGCCAGTTGTATTGATGTTGCAAATATCGACACGCCAATCAAAGTTATTTTATTAAATATAGACCCGGCACAAATTACAACTATATTAGACGAGCTAAATAAATACCATCAAGAATTGGAAATGATTCACCATTCAAATGAGTATAACATTGATATAACAGCGCAAAATATTAATAAATATACTGCATTACAATATATATTTGATGCAGATGTTAAATATATAGCATTTGGTAATGACCACAATGATATTGTCATGTTACAACATGCTAGTAGTGGCTATATTATAGGACCATCAGAAGCATACACACACGCAATATTGAAACTTGATAAAATCAAACACATCAATAATAATGCACAAGCTATTTGCAAAGTCTTAAAATCATATAAATAAAAAACACCCCTATCAAATGATAATCATTATCAATCGATAGGGGCTATTTTAATAAAATTCGTCCTCGAACATTTCGTCCTCTTCATCTAATCCAAATAATTCTGCCATTTCTCCATGTTCAATTAACATGTTTAAATATGCATCGCGGAGTTCTTCTTCACTCATATCATTAATCATTTCTTTAAGAGAATCAATCCACATATTTCTGCGTAAGTGATAGTCTTCTTCAACTTCGTTTAACATGATTATATGTTTATTTGCTGCTTCTGGACTAGCTGTAAAGAGTAATGCAATCATATGTTTACATATCACTCGTCTTCCATCAGCATGAGGACAATTACATTTGGATTTTCTAGGATGTTCCATATCAATATAACAACGATATACTTTGTTACCACTGCCTTTTACTTCAGCCTCATGCTGCGTTTCTGAAAATGATTTTAAGTTAATGACGCATTCACTTTGATAATAATTAAAGCCTCTTTCTATAGAACGAATACTTGCAATATCAAGTAATCCCATTAATGATACTCCTTTTTATTATTATTTTTAAATACAGAAAATAAAATCGATAAGTGTCTAGATTAATATACTTGATTTATCTATATTTTATAACAAGTCTAGAATTATCGCATTCTTAAATAACTAATATGAAAATGCTTGCACTAATTCTTTTGTATAAGGGTGTCTATCAACATTAAATAATTCCTCTATTGCAAAATCATCGACTATCATGCCATCCTTAAGAACGATAATTCTATTAACTAAGCGTTGTAACACGGATAAATCATGAGAAATAACGATAAAATGATTTAAGTTCGTAATCGTTTGCGCTTTTAATATATTTATTACATTTTGTTCAGCTATAACATCTAAATTTGAAGTTATCTCATCACATATTAAAACGCGAGGTTGTACTAATAACGAACGCATGACATTAAATCTTTGTAATTGTCCACCACTCACTTCGCTTGGTAATTTAGTCAATAATTGCGCGTTCAACTCAAAAGTAGATAAATGTTGTATTAATAATTGATCCTGAGCAGTATTATCAGTTAGGCCTCTGTAATAATATAACGCTTCTTTTAATGAGGTCTCAATCGTCCAATCAGGGTTAAAGCTAGTTAAAGGGTGTTGGAAAATCGGTAACACAGCATTATCACTTAAGTAAATTTCTCCTTTAACAGGTTTAAACAAGCCAAGAACCAATGAAGCGAGCGTACTTTTACCACAGCCACTTTCGCCTAAAATACCAACATTTTCTCCATCAGGTATAGTAATATTGATATCTTGTAGCACCATCTGCTTTTTATTATAACCAAAAGTCACATGTTTTAACTCAATCATAGTAATCCCTCTTTAATTGTGTTCTATATTTAATTAGACGTTCAGTATACGGATGCAAATGCTCATACTTGAAATGATTAATATTACCTCGTTCAATGATTTGACCTTCTTTTAAAACATTAATGTACTGACAATATTTCAATACATGACTTAAGTTATGTGTGATAATAAATAATGTTTGACCATGTTCTAATACAATATGCTGTAATAAATCCATCACTTGATTACCGTTCAAAGCATCCAATGATGCAACTGGTTCGTCTGCAATGATTAATTTAGGCTCCAACATGAGAACGCTTGCTATGTATACGCGTTCAAGTTGGCCCCCAGAAAGTTGGAAACTATATTTATTTAATATATCTTTGCTTTGTAAATTAACCCACGACAAAGCCTTATCAATTTTGGACAAAGCCTCTTCTTTACTATTTTTATAATGCTTACGATAAATCGCAGTTAACTGTTTACCTAATTTAGTATGGTCGTTAAAACTTTCTGCATAATTTTGAGAAATATAGCCAATTGTATGACCATAATATTGACTCAATTTACTAACATTTTCCCCATCAAATTGGTACGAATCATACGTGCAGGTTAAATCGAATGGTAAATATTCAAGTAAGGCTTTAGCAATCAAACTTTTTCCAGCGCCGCTCTCTCCAATCAAGGCATTAATCCGTTGACTAAAAATTTTCAAATCAATCCCTTTAATAAGTGATTTCTCACTAGTATTCTTTATTGTTAAATTTTGTATATCAATGAGACTCATCATATTCACCTCGTTGTTTCAGCAATCTATCTCTTAGCGTATCACCGGTTAAATTAAAAATTAAAATAGTTATAGCAATGACTGAAGCAGGTGCAATCAACATAATTGGATGAGACGAAATAAAATCACGACCTTGTTGCAACATAGCGCCCCACTCTGGTGTTGGCGGTTGTGCACCTAACCCAATAAATGATAGTGAACTTATATATAGAATGATTTTACCGAAATCAACGACCATCAAAACGATAATAGCCGGTATAATTTTAGGTGTTAAATGACGTATTAATATTGTTCTTGTAGGTACATGAAATAATTGTGCCATTTTTATATAAGGCTTATTCATTTCGCTATTAACTATACTTCTAGTCAACCTTGTGTAATTCATCCATTTTATTACTGCAATTGAAATAACTAAATTCCATAACGATGGTTGGAAAAAGCTTGCTAAAGCAATCATGATGATAAATTCTGGAATACTTAGACCAACATCAATAAACCTTAACACTAATCGTTCAATCCACCCCTTTTTATATCCGGCAAATAGACCTAGTGTAACACCTATGACAACGATAGCTATTAATGTTAAAACAGTAACAAACAATGTTGAACGTGCACCGATAATAATTCGGGTAAATAAATCTCTCCCATAATCATCAGTTCCTAATAAATGCAACCAACTAATAGGTTCAAAAGTTTGTGATAAATTGACTTTGGTTGTATTTTCACTACTTACAAAGAATTGCAGTACAATTACCACAAAAATAAATGCAACGAATACAAAAAATATCAGGTTATTCTTTGAAAATATTTTATGCATGACGGTCACTACCTTCTGATATCAATGGTGTATTGGTTTTGTTTTTTGGATTTCCTAATTGTAGACGCTGCTTCGGATCAAGTAATAACGTTAATAAATCAGCAATCGTATTAATAATAACAACGAAGAAGCCAATAAATAACACGCATCCTTGAATAACAGGATAATCTCGAGATTTAATACTATCCATTAATAGATAACCAATACCAGGTATATCAAATAAATTTTCAATCACTACAGTACCACCTATTAGACTACCAAGTGAAATCCCTAATAATGGGATAATCGGAAAAATTGTTGGTTTTAGTAAATCATGAATTAAAATATAACGTTCATTCATACCGCGTAATCTTGATGCTTGTACGATATTACTTTGCAATAACATCAATAAATTAGAGCGCACTAAACGAATGATGTATGCACACATACCTAAAGATAGTGTGAGTACAGGTAATATAAACTGACTTAGTATAACGCTATCTATATTCATTAAATTTGTGACAATAAATAATAAAATAATACCGATAAAGAACGCTGGTAAACTAATTGATAGTGTTGAGATCACTCTAATCACTTTATCCGTCCACTTATGAAATCGTTTGGCTGCTATAATGCCGAGCGGTATAGATATGCATAACGACACTACTAATGTTGAAAATGATATGAGTAATGTTATGGGTGCATAGTTGAATAATATCTGTGTTACCGGTTCTTTTGATTCAAAACTTTTTCCTAAATTAAAATGTAATAAATGATTCATCCAATGCCACCACTGTACCAATAAAGAATCATTTAATCCCAATTTATCTTTGGTTGCATTTATTTGTTCCGTCGACACTTGTGCTACATCAAGATGTAATATTTTATCAACAGGATTTCCTGGTGATAATTTCATTAAAATGAATGTAAGTGTAGAAATAACAAATAAAACAACTATCATTTGTATCAGTCTATACATCATAGACTTTATTATGAACATAATAGTCCCCCTCCTTGTGTAAGTTACCAACACTTTCTTGTTACATGAGAATGGCGCGTGTATATGCAACTTACATATTAAGAACCAACGTTCATTATAGTATTATCCCAAAAGAAATTGAAGTATATTTAATTTTTTAACAAAATCATTATAAAATATAATATTTTGAATCAAGTCAACCATGTAAAATATAAAAAAGTCAAAACAAAAACAACTATAGCACTGTATTCCATCTCTTTCGAAATAATTGTTACTGCAGTGTAACTTAAAAGTCGATGATTTTGTGCATATAGTTGTCGAATATTATTTTTTATCTTTACGGCGAAGTTCAGCGCCCTCATAGCCGTATTTTTCAATTTGCTTTTCTAATTTACGCGCTTTTCTTTCTTTACGCCAATTTCTAGTAAAATACCATAATAGAAAACTAATTAATAAACTCATAATCGCTAAAAATGCAGCGTATCCTAATAATGGTTGATATTTTATATCTTGAAAATTTGGAATAAAAAATGCAAGCACACCTAATATAACAAATGTAATTACTGCAGATACAAACCATTTATTTAAAACTAAGCAACAGAATATTGTTAATAAAATCATTATTAATGTTGTAATCCATAAATAATTAGGCATATCGAATAATGTCATATTCATTCTCCTTTTATTTCATTACTTTCCTTGTATACATTTTATTATAAATTTTTAAAAACTTAAACAATAGCAGTCAGTTTCAAGCAATATTCTATCTACTATTAGAAAAATCATTGTTCCTTGCGACATGGAAATCGTAACATTATCGTTTAGGAGACAAAATTATGTATAATGAATGTATTATACCAAAGGAGTGATTATATGTCTCAAGGTTTACTTTTAAGAGAAGATGTTCCTGTTTCAGAAACATGGGATTTAGTAGACTTATTTAAAGATGATCAACAATATTATGAAAGTATTGACGCTCTAGTACAACAAGCAAATCAATTTCATCATACATATGCAACAACATTAAATTCAATCGAACAAATTAATACTGCTTTAGCTGAATTAGAAAATATTTTAATTGCCTTAGATCGCTTAAGTAATTATGCAGAACTACGTTTAAGTGTAGATACTAGTAATATTGAGGCGCAAGTATTGAGCGCTAAATTATCTACTACATATGGTAAAATTGTTAGCCAATTATCATTTGTAGAGTCAGAAATACTTGAATTACCAGAAGAAATACTTCAACAATTAGAAGAATCATGTCCATATCAACACTATATTAAACAGTTAATAAAACAAAAGCCATTCCAATTATCTGCGTCGGTAGAACAAGTATTAGCAACTTTATCACCTACGCTAAACAGTCCTTACGATTTATACGGCACGACAAAAATGCTAGATATTACATTCGATTCATTTGAACATGATGGTACAACGTACCCTGTCGACTATGCTACGTTTGAAAATGATTATGAAGATAATAAAGATCCTGAGTTTAGACGTAAAAGTTTCAAATCGTTTAGCGATGGGATTCGAAAATATCAGCATACTACCGCGGCTACATATAATATGCAAGTACAACAAGAAAAAATTGAAGCTGATTTACGTGGATTTGAATCGGTCATCGATTATTTACTACATAGTCAAGAAGTAACGCGTGATATGTTTGACCGTCAAATCGATATGATTATGCGTGACTTGGCACCAGTTATGCAGAAATATGCTAAACTTTTACAACGTATTCACGAATTAGATAACATGCGTTTTGAAGACTTGAAAATTTCTGTAGACCCTGATTATGAACCAGAGATTTCAATTGAAGACTCAAAAAATTATATTTTCGGTGCGTTAAGTGTTTTAGGTGATGACTATACAAACATGTTACGTGAAGCATACGATCAGCGATGGATTGATTTTGCACAAAATAAAGGTAAAGATACAGGCGCATTTTGTGCAAGTCCATACTTTACACATTCGTATGTGTTCATTTCTTGGACTGGTAAAATGGCTGAAGCATTTGTCCTAGCACATGAATTAGGTCATGCAGGTCATTTTACATCAGCTCAAAAACATCAACCATATCTTGAATCAGAAGCATCAATGTACTTTGTTGAAGCCCCTTCTACAATGAATGAAATGTTGATGGCCAATTATTTATTTAACACAAGTGATAATCCAAGATTTAAGCGTTGGGTTATTGGCTCAATTTTATCTAGAACATATTATCATAATATGGTTACCCATTTATTAGAAGCTGCTTATCAACGTGAAGTGTATCACAAAGTAGATCAAGGTGAATCTTTAAATGCGCCGACATTAAATGAAATAATGCTAAATGTTTATAAACAATTTTTTGGAGATGTAGTAGACATGACTGAGGGTGCTGAATTAACATGGATGCGTCAACCTCATTACTATATGGGATTATATTCGTATACGTATTCTGCTGGCTTAACAATCGGAACTGTCGTTTCTCAAAAGATTAAAAATGAAGGCCAACAAGCTGTTGATGCTTGGTTAGAAACATTGAAAAAAGGTGGTAGTGTATCACCTGTCGAACTTGCAAACATTGCAGGTGTGGACATTACTACAGAACAGCCACTTAAATCTACAATTCAATATATTTCTGATTTAGTCGATGAAGTTGAAAAATTAACAGATGAAATTGAGCAAGCAAATAACTAAGATGCGAGACAATTTATAGTAGAACAATATAAACCAAGATTTTCACATTACTAATTGTGAGAATCTTGGTTTTTTTTTTGAGGGTTTATGAATAATAGAAATATATATTTATCGTAAGGGATTTTATAGTAATAACTTTAAGTTATTGTTCGTAATGTGTACCTGTTAAATAAAAATAAACACTTTCAGCGATGTTAATAATATGATCACCAATACGTTCTAAATGTCTTGCTGCTAAATGAGCTTGTGCAGCGACAAATGGATCGTTATCAATAAGATACGTTGCGTTAATAATATGACTATATAAGTCATCGATATCTTCATCACGCTCAATTATTTCTCTTATTAATACGGTATCTTTCTTTTTAAATGCTTGATCTAAGTCCTTTAACATTAACATAGCTAATTTACCCATTGTCTTTAAACGGGTTAACACATAATCATCTGTAATCTTCGTACGCAATCGAATATTGGCAATACTCGATGCATTATCTCCTATTCTTTCTAAATCGGAGGCGATTTTTAATGAAGAAATCATCATACGCAAATCACTCGCAATGGGCTGTTGCTTTGTAATTAACATGATAACTCGCTCATTAATATTATAATTTAATTGATTGATATGTTTATCGTTTTTAACTGTTTGTCGTGCAAAGCCTCTATCGTCAATACTTAATGATTTTATACCATTTTCAATACTCACATAGACATTTGCACCTAACCGACGTAATTCTTTTATTAAATCATCAAGTTGCTCCTGATATCGTTGTCTAATTATTGCCATTATATATCAACCAAACCTTCCTGAAATATAATCTTCTGTTTTCTTGTTTGATGGGTTAGAGAAAATTTTATCAGTATCATCATATTCATTGACATAACCATTTAAGAAAAATGCAGTTTTATCTGATACACGAGCTGCTTGTTGCATATTATGTGTAACCATAATAATTGTATACTTTTCTTTTAGTTCTTGAACCAACTCTTCTACTCTTAATGTTGAGATTGGGTCTAATGCTGATGTCGGTTCATCCATTAAAATGACTTCAGGTTCAATTGCTAAACAACGCGCGATACAAACACGCTGTTGTTGCCCGCCGGATAAACTATATGCATTTGTGTGCAACCTATCCTTTAGTTCATCCCAAATTGCCGCGCCACGTAATGATTTCTCAACGATTTCATCAAGAACTTTTTTATTTTTAATACCGTGAATCTTTGGACCGTAAGTAATATTATCGTATATTGATTTTGGAAATGGATTAGGTTGTTGAAAGACCATGCCCACATTTGTACGTAATTGTTCTTTAGAATATTTTTGATCAAATATGTCTTGATCGCGATATAGTATTTTACCAGCTGTTTTGACTGTGGGTACTAACTCAACCATTCGATTCAAAGTTTTAATATATGTTGATTTGCCACAACCAGATGGACCTATAATGGCAGTTATTTCATTTTCATAAATATCTAAATTAATATTTTGCAATGCATGATTTTCGCCATACCATAAGTCTAAATTTTGTGTTGAATATATAACAGAATGTGAGTTTGTATCATCTGGTGTTTTATGATGACTTTGTGAGACATCAAACGTATGACTTTGAGATATTTGTTTAGTTTGTGCAAGTGTTTGCGCCATGTTTAAAACTCCCTTTTTAATAGATAAATGAGATTGATTGTTTAAATTAGAATTTTTTACTAAATTTGTTACGTAAAATAATCGCAACGCCATTCATTAATATTAAGATAACTAGTAAAACGATAATGCCTGCCGATGCAACATTCTGGAATTCTTCTTGAGGCATTTTCGCCCAAGTATATATTTGGATAGGTAATGCTGAAAATTGATCCAATATACTCCTAGGTGTTGCCAATAATATAGTCGGTATACCGATAAGCACAAGTGGCGCTGTTTCTCCCAGTGCTCTTGAAAGAGACAAAATGAATCCAGTTAAAATACCAGGTAACGCTGCTGGTAAGACAACACGTCTTATCGTTTGCCATTTATTAGCACCTAAACCGTAAGAAGCTTCGCGTACTGAGTTAGGTACAGCTCTAATTGCTTCCTGACTTGAAACAATAATAATTGGTAATATCAGTAAGGTCATTGTTAGCGCTGCTGCCAATATACTGTTACCCATTTTCAAGGCTTCAATCCCCGCGCCACCAACGAACAAAGTGTAACCTAATAACCCAAATACAACTGATGGTACACCAGCTAAATTGGAAATACTGATTTTAACAAACTGAGTAAATTTGTTGTTTTTCGCATATTCTTCTAAGTATATAGCTGTACCTATTCCTAGGATGATTGATAATGGAATGATACTTAACATTAACCAAAGTGAACCGATTAACGCGCCTTTAACGCCAGCCATAGATGGTGTTGAAGAAGAAAAATTAGTGAAAAACTGTAAATTTAAATGACTTACCCCCTTAATCAATGTTTGAGTTAACAACGCAATAAGTACGACAAGTCCTAATAATGTACATGCTAAAAATATGAGTTTGAACACTTTATTTTTAACCGTTCTGGATGATAAATGTTTTTGGACAAGTTGTTGATCGACGAGTGATTGTCTATTATTATCTGTCATTTCCATATTAATACTCCTCCCTAAAACGCTTAGAAATCCATTGAGAAAGTAAATTCATGATTAAGGTAAAGATAAATAATGTGAATCCTACAGCATAAATACTGTAATAAATATTTGATCCAAATGTTGCATCACCTGTCGCTATCTCAACAATATATCCAGTCATTGTTTGAATCGAACTTGTTAAACTTAATGAAGCTGTTGGCGAACTACCTGCCGCTAATGATACAATCATCGTTTCTCCAATTGCTCTTGAAATCGCGAGAACGATTGAAGCTACAATACCTGATGTTGCTGCAGGAAGTACGACTTTAGTTGCTACTTCTAATTTAGTTGCTCCAAGTCCATAGGCACCTTCTCGAATTTTATTTGGTACAGATGCCATTGCATCCTCACTCAAACTTGTGATGAGAGGGACAATCATAATACCGACAACTAAGCCGGGACTTATAGCATTAAACTCTCCAAGACCTGGTATGAAAGATCTTAATACTGGTGTAACAAAGGTTAATGCAAAGAAACCAAACACAATTGTTGGTATTCCTGCTAAAATTTCTAATATCGGTTTAATTATGCGTCGTGCACGGTCACTTGCATATTCACTTAAATAAATTGCTGCACCAAGCCCGACTGGAACTGCAAATATAGTCGCAATAACTGTGATTTTTAAAGTCCCTATTATCAATGCCCAGATACCAAACTTAGAGTCTGAACCGGTAGGATTCCAAGTAGTAGAAAATAGAAATTCAGTTATTGGAATTCTGGTGAAAAAAGTGATGGTTTCTAAAAGCAATGTGATTAATATACCTAGTGTTGTTAAAATGGAAATCGCTGAAATTGCGGCTAAAATAACTGGTATAATTTTGTCATTATGCTTCCCTTTTTTATTATTATTTTTTTCGATTAAAGCTTTAACATTAGTAGATGAAGTCATAATCAAACCTCTTTCTATTACTCCCAAAATAATTAGATTTGTAAAATAATGATGAACCACTATTTTAAGTTGATAAGCTTGTAGACTTACTGAATGTCAAAATCAGCGTCTCGATAAATCAAGCTTTGTACTCTAAATAATGATTCACCATCAAAATCATGTTTCAAGACACATTTGAAATTGCGTCTTATTATTTTTTGTCTTCAGACTTTTTATCATCAGATTTCTTGTCGTCAGATTTTTGATTTTTATCAATAAATGCTTTTAAATCATCTAGTTGTGATTTGTATGTTTTCTCTGGTGCTGCTACATATCCAGCTTCTTCAGCTGCTTTACCTTTATCTTCTAAGACGAATTTGATAAATTCTGACATTACTTTATTATCTTTTAATGCTTTTTCATTTACATAAATGAATAATGGTCTACTTAATGCATAAGAGTTATCTTGAATTGTTTTTTTCGTAGGCTCTGTTGCTTTACCATTTTCATCTTTGATTTTAACTTCTTTTAATTTATCTTTATTTTGAACGTAGAAGTTATATCCAAAGTATCCGATTCCCTCTTTGTTTTTCGTTACAGAAGAAACGATAGCATTTGTATCAGCATTTTTTTCTGCTTTAATATCTTCTTTATTCATTACTTCATTTTCAAAGAAGTCATAAGTACCATGACTTGAGTTTGGTGATACAGCATTTATTTTTTTATCTGGCCATTTACTATTAACATCTTTCCATGTTTTAGCTTTTCCAGAATAAATTGCTTTTAATTGCTGTTTGTCTAATTCATCTACAAAATCATTTTCTTTATTTACAGCAACCGTTACACCATCTTGCGCAATTTTGAATTCTTTGTATTTAATATTCTTATCTTGTAATTTTTGCTTCTCTTCATCTTTAATTGGTCTAGAAGCATCAGCGAAGTCGATATCTCCTGCAATGAATTTTTGGAAACCAGCACCTGTACCAGCTTGTCCTGCTGAGATTTTAGCATCCGAGTGATCTTGAGCCCATTTTTCATTTAATTTCTCCACAATTGGTGCTACTGTTGATGAGCCATCACCTTTAGCTTCCCCTTTTAAATCACTATTACCACTGCCACCATTACCGCCACCACAAGCACCTAATAATAGTGTTGCACCTAAAGCTGTAGTACCAACAAATTGCCATTTTTTCATTGAAATATCCTCCCTGTATGAACAACAAATAGTATTTGTATTGATTACATCTTTATCTTAACCTTGAATTATTAACCTCATTTTTAGAAACTGTAAATGTTACATAAAAATTTGTTAAGAAAATGTAAATATTAATTTTTGTTAATCTAAAAAATATTGCTTCATTAGTAAAATTAAAATGCTTCCTGAAAAATTATCGAAATTTAAATATGTACACAAAAAAATGGACAGATGAAATTAAAAAACTACTTCATCTATCCGATTTAATATTGAATATAAAAAACACGCATCCTACGATACGTGTAAAAATGATTATTCTTTTGAGTCAATTCGACTCCAACCTTTTTTAGTTAAAGTGATTTTGCCTGTTTCTATATTAATAATCTTCTGTTTATATAAGTGACCGATTGCACGTTTGAATGAACCTTTACTCATATTGAATACTTCTTTAATCGCTTCAGGGCTTGATTTGTCCCAGAATGGTAATTCACCATCATATTCAACTAGTAAATCAAAGATGACTTGGCCGTCATCGTCTAAACGTTCATGTGCAAGTGGTAAAAATGAACCATTTAACTCACCTTTATCATTATGCCCGATAATTCTAACTTGAACAGATTCACCTAATCTTGGTTCAGCTTTACGTTCTGATTCATGTACGAAAATTTTGTAACCTGATTCGCTTAATAAAAAGCTACCAATTCGTAATACGCGGTAAGGTTTGGCTTCAATGACTTCGTTTTTTAAATTATCGTCGTGTACAGGTGTAAACATATTTTCTACAACAGATTCACTCGCTAATCGTCCATACATATGATTCTCACGGTCAATTCGTAATGTGACTAGCAAATGATCACCTAGTTGTGGCCATAGTGATTTCACTTTTGGTAAATCTTCCCATGGTACTAACACTTCACGGGGTAATCCAACATCTATACGTGCCCCATCGCGATCCGTTTTAAGTACTTTAGCAAAGTCATATTTATCTTTCGTAATATCAGGCATATTTTGAGTTGCAAATAATTCACCTGAACGGTTTGGATAAATGAAGAAACTATATTCTTCACCTACTTCTAATTCATCATCATCGTTCATTTCTGATTGGTTTAACTTTACGTTTTCACCGTTTGGTCCTTTTAAAAGGTAAGTTGAACCTTGTAACCCTACTACTTCAAGGAATTCTATAGAACCTACTATATCTTTGTCTAATGCCATGTTATTCTCCTTCGATTCTTGTATTCTTTATTATTATAACATGTGTGAGTCATTCTATCATTACAACTTATATGAGGTCGAAACTGTGACGATAATATGATATAATTCTTCCGTTAGAATATCGAATGAAAAAAAGGAGAAAATGCATGTTACAAGTAACTGATGTGAGTTTACGTTTTGGAGATCGTAAACTATTTGAAGATGTAAATATTAAATTTACAGAAGGTAATTGTTATGGATTAATTGGTGCGAATGGTGCAGGTAAATCAACATTCTTAAAAATATTATCTGGTGAATTAGATTCTCAAACAGGACATGTTTCATTAGGTAAAAATGAACGTCTAGCTGTTTTAAAACAGGACCACTATGCTTATGAAGATGAACGTGTGCTTGATGTTGTAATTAAAGGTCACGAACGTCTTTATGAGGTTATGAAAGAAAAAGATGAAATCTATATGAAGCCAGATTTCAGTGATGAAGATGGTATCCGTGCTGCTGAACTTGAAGGTGAATTTGCAGAAATGAATGGTTGGAATGCTGAGGCTGATGCAGCTAACCTTTTATCTGGTTTAGGTATCGATCCAACTTTACACGATAAAAAAATGGCTGAATTAGAAAACAACCAAAAAATTAAAGTATTATTAGCGCAAAGTTTATTCGGTGAACCAGACGTACTATTACTGGATGAGCCTACTAACGGTCTGGATATTCCAGCAATCAGTTGGTTAGAAGATTTCTTAATTAACTTTGATAATACTGTTATCGTAGTATCACATGACCGCCATTTCTTAAATAATGTATGTACTCATATCGCTGATTTAGACTTTGGTAAAATTAAAGTTTATGTTGGTAACTATGATTTTTGGTATCAATCTAGTCAGTTAGCTCAAAAGATGGCTCAAGAACAAAACAAGAAAAAAGAAGAAAAAATGAAAGAGTTACAAGACTTTATTGCTCGTTTCTCAGCTAACGCTTCTAAATCTAAACAAGCAACAAGTCGTAAAAAACAACTTGAGAAAATTGAATTAGATGATATTCAACCATCATCAAGAAGATATCCTTTCGTTAAATTCACGCCTGAGCGTGAGATTGGTAACGACTTATTAATCGTTCAAAATCTTTCTAAAACAATTGACGGCGAAAAAGTATTAGATAATGTATCATTCACAATGAATCCAAATGATAAAGCGATTTTAATTGGAGATAGTGAAATTGCAAAAACAACATTACTTAAAATATTAGCTGGCGAAATGGAACCAGACGAAGGTTCATTTAAATGGGGTGTTACTACATCATTAAGTTACTTCCCTAAAGATAACTCAGAGTTCTTTGAGGGTGTAAATATGAATCTCGTTGATTGGTTAAGACAATATGCTCCTGAAGATGAACAAACAGAAACATTTTTACGTGGTTTCTTAGGTCGTATGTTATTTAGTGGTGAAGAAGTTAAGAAAAAAGCTAGTGTGCTTTCAGGTGGAGAAAAAGTACGTTGTATGTTAAGTAAAATGATGTTATCAAGTGCGAATGTACTTTTACTTGACGAACCTACTAACCACTTAGACTTAGAAAGTATTACTGCTGTCAATGATGGTCTTAAATCATTTAAAGGTTCTATCATCTTTACTTCTTATGACTTCGAATTTATCAACACGATTGCAAACCGTGTTATCGATTTAAATAAACAAGGCGGCGTTTCAAAAGAAATTCCATATGAAGAATACTTGCAAGAAATCGGCGTTTTAAAATAAACATAATATGTAGAATTTCTTTTCGAAAATCTCTGTGTTGAGGCCCGACCAACTTGCACATTATTGTAAGTTGGCTTACTGTCACCTTCTATATTGGGACTTATTCCGCAACTTGTATTGTTTGTAGAAATTAGGAATCCAATTTCTCTATGTGTGGCACCGACAAGGATTGAAAAAAGCTAGCTACAAAGTCATTTTCATTCAGTCAACTACTGTCAATATAACATTGCAGGGCCTAGGGCATTGATTCATATCCGAGACTATATTCAATTTAATAGACATTAACTGGGCGTCTCGATGCTAATATTTATAGCATCGAGGTGTCCTTTTTATTTTATTTTTTAACACATCAGCACAGTGAACACCCCTTCTCTAAATTACAAATACAGTTATCACCGCATTAAAAGAGTACATTTATTTAATGTGCATATTGAGTATGCTATAAGTATTTTGAATTTTATTTTTCAAAAAGTCTCATTATCACCACCTTTTAAAATATAAGCAACGCTATAACTTGAATTTTCAGGTTATTCCAAAAAATCTAAATTATCGGTTTACATTCATATTTGTCATATGTATAATGAACACATACCAATTTAATAATATTTTGATGAGGCGCATCAATCATGAGTAAAGTTTAGATTACTGTCTGCTAACAGCTAAATTTGAAAGGGTGCGATGCCGAAGCAATTATAATAGCAGTTATAATTTGTTGGACTTTTTGGTTAAGAGCTGAGAGTTTGTCATTATTTAAAAATAATGGAGTGCATCACTTGTATATAGATTAAGAGCAAGTTCGCATTCCGAACTTGCTCTTTTTTTATTATTGTGTGCCCTTCCTAACAATTAGGAGGATTATATGGTAACAAGAAGTGTGTTGAAATTTGGCGGATCATCCGTCAGTGATTTTACAAAAATAAAAAGGATCGCTGAAATGTTAAAGGAGCGAGTCAATCAAGATGAACAATTAATTGTCGTTGTAAGTGCTATGGGTAACACAACAGATCAATTAATGACGAATGTATCGACCTTGACTAAAGCACCAAAACAACAAGAACTGGCATTATTATTGACAACCGGAGAGCAACAAACTGTATCTTATTTATCAATGGTATTAAATGATATCGGTGTGAATGCCAAAGCAATGACTGGCTATCAAGCAGGTATTAAAACCATTGGCCATCATTTAAAAAGTAAAATTGCTCAAATTAATCCTCAAACATTTGAACAAGCCTTTCAAGAAAACGATATTTTAGTAGTTGCTGGATTTCAAGGCATCAATGAACATCAGGAATTAACAACT
This sequence comes from Staphylococcus sp. EG-SA-17, assembly GCF_017151845.1. Lineage (NCBI taxonomy): Bacteria > Bacillati > Bacillota > Bacilli > Caryophanales > Staphylococcaceae > Staphylococcus > Staphylococcus sp. EG-SA-17. The sequence continues at coordinate 152,370 of NZ_JACVZO010000002.1, read as the reverse complement.
TTAGGCAGAGGCGGTTCTGATACGACCGCTGTGGCACTTGCTGTTAGTAATCAAATACCTTGTGAAATTTATACCGACGTTGATGGTGTGTATGCCACTGACCCAAGACTTTTACCAAAAGCTAAACGACTAGACATCGTCTCATATGAAGAAATGATGGAAATGAGCGCTTTAGGTGCTGGTGTACTTGAAACAAGAAGTGTTGAATTAGCTAAAAACTATAATATCCCTTTATATTTAGGAAAAACTTTATCGAACGTGAAAGGAACATGGATTATGTCAAATGAAGAAATATTAGAGAAAAAAGCAGTTACTGGTGTGGCTTTGGATAAACATATGATGCATGTAACAATTAGTTATCCCCTACCTGACAATCAGCTACTTACCCAACTATTTACGGAACTTGAAGAAGGTGCTGTAAATGTTGATATGATTTCACAAATCGTCAACTTGGATGGGCTACAACTATCCTTCACGATTAAAGATAGTGATTTTCATCAAATTTCTATGATTCTTGAAACATTAAAGAATCAATATGAAGCATTAGCTTATAAAATCAATGAGCATTATGTCAAAATTTCATTAATTGGCTCAGGCATGCGTGATATGTCAGGTGTGGCATCAAAAGCATTTTTGACATTAATTGAAAATAATATACCTTTCTACCAAACAACAACATCTGAAATAAGTATTTCATACGTCATTGATGATTTTAATGGGCAACAAGCGGTAGAAAAACTATATGACGCATTTAACATTTAATGGTAAAATGATTGTTAAAATATTCTAAAAATTGGAAATTATTATAAAATGGAGTGACAAGTTATGACAAAGTTAGCAGTTGTGGGTGCAACAGGATTAGTAGGTACAAAAATGTTGGAGACATTAAATCGTAAAAATATTCCTTTCGATGAATTAGTATTATTTTCATCAGCACGTTCTGCAGGGCAAGAAGTTGAATTTCAAGAAAAAACATATACAGTACAAGAATTAACTGATGCTCGTGCAAGTGAACATTTCGATTATGTATTAATGAGTGCTGGTGGCGGTACAAGCGAACACTTTGCCCCACTCTTTGAAAAAGCTGGTGCAATCGTTATAGACAATTCAAGTCAATGGCGTATGGCAGAAGATATTGATTTAATCGTTCCGGAAGTCAATGAACCTACATTTACAAGAGGTATCATTGCCAATCCAAACTGCTCTACGATTCAATCTGTTGTGCCATTAAAAGTATTGCAAGATGCTTATGGTTTAAAACGAGTGGCATATACAACATATCAAGCTGTATCAGGTTCAGGGATGAAAGGTAAGAAAGATTTAGCTGAAGGTGTAAATGGTAAAGCACCAGAAGCATATCCACATCCAATTTATAATAATGTGTTACCGCATATTGATGTGTTTTTAGAAAATGGATATACAAAAGAAGAACAAAAAATGATTGATGAGACGAGAAAAATTTTAAATGCGCCAGACTTAAAAGTAACAGCAACATGCGCACGTGTGCCTGTTCAAGATAGTCATAGTGTTGAAATTGATGTAACGCTTGACAAAGAAGCGACTGCAGAAGATATTAAAGCATTATTTGATCAAGATGACCGCGTTGTTTTAGTAGACAATCCAGAGAACAATGAATATCCAATGGCAATCAATTCTACTAATAAAGATGAAGTGTTTGTTGGCCGTATACGTAGAGATGATTCATTAGAAAATACTTTCCATGTATGGTGTACATCAGACAATTTATTAAAAGGTGCTGCATTAAATGCTGTACAAGTATTGGAACAAGTTATGCGTTTAAAAGGAGCGAATTAAAATGACACATTTATTTGAGGGTGTTGGCGTTGCACTTACAACCCCTTTTACAAATAACAAAGTTAATCTTGAAGCTTTGAAAGCACACGTTAATTTTTTACTAGAAAATAATGCCCAAGCAATCATCGTTAATGGAACTACTGCTGAGAGCCCTACTTTAACAACAGATGAAAAAGAACGCATTCTAAAAGCAGTTATTGATCTTGTAGATAAACGTGTTCCTGTCATAGCAGGAACTGGCACTAATGATACTGAAAAGTCAATCCAAACTTCAATCCAAGCTAAAGCCTTAGGTGCTGATGCAATTATGTTAATTACGCCCTACTACAACAAAACGAACCAACGTGGTTTAGTCAAACACTTTGAAGCGATTGCAGATGCTGTGAAATTACCAGTCGTGCTGTACAATGTGCCATCAAGAACAAATATGACGATTGAACCAGAAACAGTCGAAACATTAAGTCAACATCCTTATATAGTTGCTTTAAAAGATGCTACGAATGATTTTGAGTATTTAGAAGAAGTGAAAAAGCGCATTGATACCAATGTATTTGCTTTATATAGTGGCAATGATGACAATGTTGTAGAATACTATCAACGTGGTGGTCAAGGCGTTATTTCTGTCATTGCTAATGTCATTCCTAAAGAATTTCAAGCGTTATACGATGCTCAACAAAGCGGATTAGATATTCAAGATCAATTTAAACCAATCGGCACACTGTTATCAGCCCTATCAGTTGATATTAACCCAATTCCTATTAAAGCTTTAACAAGTTATTTAGGATTTGGAAACTATGAATTACGTTTACCATTGGTTAGCCTAGAAGATACAGATACTAAAGTGCTTCGTGAAGCATATGACACATTTAAGGCGGGTGAAAATGAGTGAAGATATTACTAATTGGCTATGGCGCAATGAATCAACGCGTTGCTAGATTAGCAGAAGAAAAAGGCCATGAAATTGTTGGGGTCATTGAAAATACACCGAAAGCAACAACGCCATATCAACAATATCAACATATTGCAGATGTTAAAGATGCCGATGTTGCAATAGATTTTTCAAATCCGAATCTATTATTCCCATTATTAGATGAAGAGTTTCATTTGCCATTAGTGGTAGCAACAACTGGCGAGAAAGAAAAACTACTTAATAAGTTAGATGAATTGAGTCAAAATATGCCTGTATTTTTCAGCGCGAACATGAGTTATGGCGTTTATGCATTGACTAAAATTTTAGCAGCTGCTGTTCCCCTACTTGATGATTTCGATATCGAATTGACTGAGGCACATCATAATAAAAAAGTAGATGCACCAAGTGGTACGTTAGAAAAATTATATGACGTGATTGTATCTTTGAAAGAAAATGTAACACCTGTGTATGATAGACATGAATTAAATGAAAAACGCCAGCCACAAGATATTGGTATACATTCTATTCGTGGAGGTACGATTGTCGGTGAACATGAAGTTCTATTTGCCGGCACTGATGAAACGATTCAAATCACGCATCGTGCACAATCAAAAGATATTTTTGCGAATGGTGCAATACAAGCAGCAGAACGCTTAGTTAATAAACCAAACGGCTTATATACGTTTGACAACCTATAAACATATTAAAGGAGATCGATTATTTTATGGTACAACATTTAACAGCTGAAGAAATTATTCAATATATAAGTGATGCTAAAAAATCTACACCAATTAAAGTATATTTAAATGGGAATTTTGAAGGCATCACATATCCAGAAAGTTTTAAAGTATTTGGTTCAGAACAATCAAAAGTAATCTTTTGTGAAGCAGATGATTGGAAACCTTTTTACGAAGCATATGGTAGTCAATTCGAAGATATAGAAATTGAAATGGATCGTCGCAATTCTGCCATTCCATTAAAAGACTTAACAAATACGAATGCACGAATTGAACCAGGTGCGTTTATTAGAGAACAAGCCATTATTGAAGATGGTGCTGTCGTTATGATGGGCGCAACAATTAATATTGGCGCAGTCGTTGGCGAAGGTACAATGATTGATATGAATGCTACTCTCGGTGGTCGTGCTACAACTGGTAAAAATGTACATGTAGGGGCTGGCGCAGTATTAGCAGGTGTGATTGAACCCCCTAGTGCTTCACCAGTTATAATCGAGGATGATGTTTTAATCGGTGCAAATGCAGTTATTTTAGAAGGTGTACGTGTTGGTAAAGGTGCTATTGTTGCAGCTGGTGCGATTGTGACACAAGATGTACCAGCTGGTGCAGTTGTTGCTGGTACACCTGCAAAAGTGATTAAGCAAGCTTCTGAAGTACAAGATACTAAAAAAGAAATTGTAGCAGCATTAAGAAAACTAAATGACTAGTGACGTCAACGTATAATAATTTCAAGGTTGAGATACGATTATGTCTCAACCTTATTGTTTATCATTGAATAAACTTATGATCACAAATTTCGAAATACGTTACACTATTTATATAGTAATTTAACACAAAGGATTGATAATTATGAATGAATTAGAATTTGTTACGAAACATCGCCGTCATTTACATCAACATCCTGAATTAAGCTTACATGAATTTGAAACAACTGCTTATATTAAAGCGTTTTTAGATAGTTTAAATATTAAATACGATTGCCCATTGGAAACTGGCGTCATTGCATACTTAGAAGGTAATGGCTCACATACGATAGCGTATAGAGCTGATATTGATGCGTTACCTATTTTAGAGGAAAATGATGTGCCTTATCGCAGTCAATCTGATCATGTGATGCATGCTTGTGGACATGATGGTCATACAACTGCATTAATGCTTTTTGTACAACGTTGCAAAGACATGCAAGATGCAAGTCAATTACCGCAAAATGTCGTTTTCATTTTCCAACCTGCAGAAGAAACTGGTGGCGGTGCAAATCGATTAATAAAAGCCGGTGCCTTTGATAAGTATCCAATTGAAGCGGTATTTGGTATTCATGTTAACCCATTTGCTGATGAAGGCATTGCAGTGATAAGAGATGAAGAAATTACGGCCAGCGCAACAGAGTATCGCTTTTTCTTAACAGGCCTGTCAAGTCATGTTGCTGATAAAGAACAAGGTCATTCTTGTGGTGAAGCATTACAACATGTATTAACTCAAATATCACAAATTCAACAATTTCACCTTAACGGTTTGAAACGAAATATTGTTCATATTGGTCATTTTAAAGCTGGTGAAGCGATTAACACTGTACCAAGTAATGGTTATTTAGAAGGTACTATTCGTACATATGATATTGATGATTTAACAATCGTTAAAAATCAAATGCACAAGATAGCAGAAAGTGTCAAGCTTCTGTTTAATGTAGATTGTGAAGTTAAATTTGCAGAAGGTTATCCCCCTACAATCAATAGTCCGAAATTACGTACTCAAATAGAGGACGCCTTAATAAAAGCTGATTTAAATGTCTATGACAAACCAACGCCATTCTTATTTGGGGAAGATTTTAGTTTTTATGGTCAACAACTAGCTCCAGCTTACTTTGTTTTTATAGGAACACGAAATGAAGATAAAGGTTTTGTAACTGGTTTGCACACATCACATTTAAATTTTGATGAAAAAGTGTTAATAAACGTGGTTAATTTTTACGAAAATTTATTAAATAATTACAAAGAGGTGTAATACATTGACAGCAACATGGTCTGTAAATAAGAAAATATTTTTACAAAATGCAATCACAGTCAAAAACAATCAGCCATTAATGGCAGTTGTTAAAAATAATGCATATCACTATGACCTAGAATTTGCTGTAACTCAGTTTATCCATGCAGGTATAGATACATTTAGCACAACATCACTACGAGAAGCAATTCAAATTAGACAACTTGCTCCAGATGCAACAATCTTTTTAATGAATGCAGTTTACGAGTTTGATTTAGTCCGTGAACATCAAATACACATGACTTTGCCGTCGTTGACATATTACTATAAGCATAAAAATGATTTAGCAGGTATTCATGTTCACTTAGAATTTGAAAATTTATTACATCGGTCTGGATTTAAAGATTTAAACGAAATTAAAGAAGTATTGAAAGATCACCATCATAATCAAAACGCAAAAATGATTATTAGTGGTTTATGGACCCATTTTGGATATGCTGATGAATTCGATGTGTCAGATTATAATGTTGAACGTTCACAATGGATGGAAATTGTTGAAGCACTTTTATCTGAAGGTTATCAGTTCGACCTAATCCATGCTCAAAATAGTGCGAGTTTTTATCGGGAAGGACAAATATTACTACCCCACCATACACATGCGCGTGTAGGTATTGCGTTATACGGTTCAAGACCATATAGTTCACTGAATCAACATGATATAGTTCAGTCATTAACTGTAAAAGCACATGTTATTCAAGTGCGCGAAGTACAAGCTGGTGATTATTGCGGTTATAGCTTTGCCTTTGAAGTGACTAAAAACAATACAAAATTAGCTGTAGTTGATATCGGTTATGGCGATGGAATTTTAAGAACTCGTGCTAAACATGAAGCACTTATCAATGGTAAACGCTACCCGATACGTGCATTAATGATGAGCCATATGTTTGTTGAAGTAGATGGCAATGTACATGCACAAGATGAAGTTATTCTTTATAATAATGATATCCGCATCGATGAATATACCTTTAAAGGTGTTGGTGCAAATTCTGAACAATTAAGTGCTATGAATCATGATTCTTTAAAAAAGGAGTACATTTCAAATGACTGTTAAATATAATCAAAATGGCGAATTAACAATGGATGGTATTAGTTTAAAAACGATTGCGCAAAGCTTTGGTACACCTACCATTGTTTATGATGAACTACAAATTAGAGAACAGATGCGCCGTTACCATCGCGCATTTAAAGATAGTGGATTAAAATACAATATTTCATACGCCTCAAAGGCATTTACTTGCATTCAAATGGTCAAACTTGTAGCTGAGGAAGATTTACAGTTAGATGTTGTTTCTGAAGGTGAATTATATACAGCTTTAGAAGCAGGTTTTGAACCGAATCGCATCCATTTCCATGGTAACAATAAAACGAAACATGAAATTAGGTATGCTTTAGAAAATAACATCGGTTATTTTGTTATAGATTCATTAGAAGAAATTGAATTAATAGACCGCTATGCTAATGATACGGTTCAAGTTGTATTACGAGTTAATCCAGGTGTTGAAGCACATACACACGAATTTATTCAAACTGGTCAAGAAGATAGTAAGTTTGGGTTATCAATTCAATATGGCTTAGCTAAAAAAGCAATTGACAAAGTCCAACAATCTAAACACTTAAAATTAAAAGGTGTACATTGTCATATTGGTTCACAGATTGAAGGTACAGAAGCATTTATTGAAACTGCTAAAATTGTTTTACGTTGGCTTAAAGAGCAAGGCATTCAAGTTGAATTATTAAACCTTGGTGGTGGCTTTGGTATTAAATATGTTGAAGGTGATGAAAGTTTCCCTATCGAAAGTGGTATTAAAGATATTACAGACGCAATAAAATCCGAAATTAAAGTTCTAGGTATAGATGCACCAGAAATAGGTATTGAACCAGGACGATCTATTGTAGGTGAAGCTGGCGTTACTTTATATGAAGTTGGAACCATTAAAGAAATTCCAGGGATTAATAAATATGTTTCTATCGATGGCGGTATGAGTGATCATATCAGAACTGCACTTTATGACGCAAAGTATCAAGCATTGCTTGTTAATAGAAATGAAAAAGCAGATGACAGTGTAACTATAGCTGGAAAATTATGCGAGTCTGGTGATATCATTATTAAAGACGCTAAATTACCTTCATCAGTCAAACGTGGAGACTATCTTGCTATATTATCAACTGGTGCATATCATTACTCTATGGCATCCAATTACAATCAAATGCAAAAGCCTTCTGTGTTTTTCTTAAAAGATGGCAAAGCACGTGAAGTTATAAAGCGACAATCGTTAAGACAACTCATTATTAATGATATAAAATAAAAATAAACAAAGTAATCCCCGAAGCACAGAAAATTATACTGTGACTCGGGGAATTTTTATGCATTATAGGATGACTGTAGATAACATGCTTGGACATATACTCTAAAAAAGGAAGAACAGCACTTTTTTAGTTAGAAAGTATTTATTTCTTTTTGTCATTAATCCTTTATATTTAGTTAGCCCTATTCAACTAATTTAAAGCATCATTTACATACCACACTTTAAACAAGCATCATGAAATTAGTTTTTATTCTTTACTTGCTTTTTCAAATAATATAAAACGATAAGAATTAACAACAAATATAATGTATAAAACAGAATTTCATCAAATCCAAAATCTTTACTTGTAATTAATACATCAATATGTTCTAATTCCATCATCTCTGTTTTGATATAATTATTAAACTTTGGCAAAGTCATTAAATGTACATTGTAAATATAATAATAAAAGTCTATGAATATGATGTTGAAAAATATGTATGTTTTATCAATATTAGTTTTGAAAAATAATATCCCAGAAATCATTATCGGAATCACTAATACAATCATCATTGCTGCTAAAATATTAATATTTAAACCAATTGCAGATAATACACCGAAAACTAATAAATTAGCAACTAAACTAAGGATAAGATATTTCATAAAATCACCTCGTCGTTGTACACCATAATTATATTATATAAATATAATTTTCTATTGCAAACAATGTTGGTGATATAAAAAAAGAGTTCTCAATTTGGTTGAGAAACTCATCGCGTTAAGTATTTGTAATAAGCATATAAAAACACCTTACTTCTTGGTAAGGTGTTAGTTAAAATCAATGATTCAAATCTAAGAATTATAGTTTAACAACGTTTGCGGCTTGTGGACCGCGGTCGCCTTCAACTACTTCAAACTCAACAGCTTGACCTTCTTCTAATGATTTGTAACCATCTTGGTTAATTGCTGAAAAATGTACGAATACGTCATTTTCTCCTTCAACTTCGATAAAGCCGAATCCTTTTTCAGCGTTAAACCATTTAACTGTACCTTGTTTCATAATCTGAAACCTCCAAGACTAAAATTCATTCAATATGCTTATTCGCATATTACAAAAAATACATGCAAATTTCACTCAAATATTCTTTGCAATATGGAATAATCATCTGCTTAACTTGTATTATAGTGCAGTTATTACCAAATTGCAATACAATAATAAAAAATATTCATTTAATCAATTATTGGTAGTTTATAATATACTTCATTATTTTGTAAAACAATGAAACTATAAAATATTTGTAAATCCTCTTCACAATCTTCGCAATAGTTCATGTCACAATTATTATAAAATGCATAAATATTATATTTGCCTGTGACATAATTATCGAACTGAACTTTACATTGATTAATCAATTGTTGATAGTGCTTAAACATGTCATCAAAATCTTGATATTGATATTTTTCAACAATGTTTTCTGGCCAGTCACTGAATAACCACCATCCCTCATAATCGGCTCTAATTTTGGTAACTGTCCACATTATTAAAGACCCCTTCCATACTTCAAAAACTCTATACTTATTTTTATACCTTTATCCTCTGAAAATCAAGTTTGACGACTTGAAACAAACAAAGTAGTAACTATAGTAATTATTAGTTTTTTTAAGTAAAACTACGTATAATAACATTATGAGGTGGTAAAAATGAGACATATACATTTACAAGTATTCGGACGCGTTCAAGGCGTCGGATTTAGATATTTTACACAACGCATTGCAATGAACTATAACATTGTCGGTACTGTTCAAAATGTAGATGACTATGTAGAGATATATGCACAAGGGGATGACGCAGATATAGAGAGATTTATTCAAGGTGTAATTGAAGGTGCCTCACCAGCATCAAATGTAACAAGCCATCAACTTGAAGAGTTAGAACTAAATCAAAAATTATCGGATTTTCGATCAATATAAAATGCTAAATAAAGGAAGATGACAGTGAGATATAATATTTCTCATATATTTGGGGTGTTAGTGGGAATTCCTGTAGCGTTTTTAACAAGCATATTTGGGATGATTGCACTTGATGTATCTTTTTTAATTGATATGTCTATTGGTATTGTTGGCTTTTTAATGACATACCTACCGATACAAAAACTCACTTCACGCAAATATTTAAACGAAATTGGTTTGACTAGAAAAGACTATCGCTATATTCGAAATCAGTTAAATCATACACATCAAAAACTTAGAGGTATTTTAAAAACGTATGTCAATATAAGATCAATTAAAGATTTTAGGCAGATTAATGATATATACCAAATTTCACGTTCTATTTATACGACAGTTAGACAGAGACCTGCATCATTTTATAAAGTTGAAGGCTTTTTTTATTCTCATATTGATAATGCTTTAAATTTGGTTGATGCATATACACGTCTAGCAAAAATGCCCAAAAAATCAATTAATGAACAGCAAAAGTTAGAACAAACACGAATTACTTTGGATGAGGTCAAACGAACATTAATCGCTGATTTAAAGCGTCTCAACGAAGATGATTATGAACGTTTAGATATTGAAATGGAATTAAATAAGTTACATCAAAAACATCATCAAGATTGATGTAAAATAGCAACTATTGGAGAGATGATTGATGACTGAAAATAAAAGTTTCAAAGAAAGTCATCCACTAGATGATTTTATAAGCGATAAAGAATTATCGAATAATACTATTCAAAAAGAAAAATTAACAATTGAACAACAAAAACAGGTAGACACAATCAGTAAACAAATTAACCCTTTAGACAATGAAGGTTTATTGGCGTTTGGTTCTGATTTACAGAAACAAATGTCTCAATTTTCACATCAAATGTTGGATGAAGTACAAAGTAAAGATGTTGGTCCTATTGGAGATACTTTGTCAGATTTAATGTCAAAACTAAAGTCAGTTAATCCAAATGAGTTAAATACTGATAAACCATCTATGTTAAAAAGAATTTTTAGCAGAGCAAAGTCGTCTATCAATGAAATCTTTTCAAGAATGCAATCAGTTAGTGCTCAAGTCGATCGCATAACAATTCAACTGCAGAAACATCAAACGCATTTAACAAGAGATATTGAATTATTAGATACGCTATATGATAAAAACAAACAATACTTTGATGACTTATCATTGCATATCATTGCTGCACAGCAAAAAAAGTTGCAATTAGAAAATGAAAAGCTACCACAATTGCAACAGCAAGCGCAGCAACCCACTAATCAAATGGATATTCAACAAGTTGCAGATATGCAGCAATTTATAGATAGACTAGATAAACGCATATATGACTTACAGCTTTCAAGACAAATAGCTTTGCAAACTGCGCCACAAATTCGTATGATTCAAAATGTTAATCAAGCACTTGCCGAGAAGATACAAAGTTCAATTTTGACAAGTATTCCACTATGGAAAAATCAAATGGCCATTGCGCTTACATTAATGAGACAGCGTAATGCAGTTGCTACACAACGAGCTGTCACTGATACAACTAATGATTTATTAACAGCAAATGCTGAAATGTTGAAACAAAATGCGATTGAAACTGCAACAGAAAATGAGCGTGGCATTGTTGATCTTGATACATTGAAACGTACACAGCGTAACATTATTGAGACAATTGAAGAAACATTAATTATTCAACAACACGGTCGCGAAGAACGACAATTAGCTGAAAAAGAATTACAACAATTAGAACAAGATTTAAAGTCACATTTAGTGAACATCAAAGGACCGAATAAACAATCATAAATTACGAATTAGATATAACAAAAAGGAAGCATCCTACGATTAAATTGGAGATGCTTCCTTTTATATTATTCGTTATTCCTGTTGATATTTAATTGGATCTTGTTTTACAAATATGCCGACTAGATAGCCTAATATCGTTGCAATAATTGCTACTGGGAACCACTCTAAAGAATACGCTCTTAGAGGCAATGATTCTATAAAGTTAATTTTCAGCCAACCTAACTTACTAATAACACTGAAAATCGACAATATAAATACGATAATAACTGGAATTTGTTGTGTAATGCGTTTTGTCGGTATGAATTGGGCAATTAAAATTAATAATACAACAGTTATTGCTACTGGATATACAATGCTTAATACAGGAATTGACATTGAGATAACGGCATTTAAACCTTGGTTAGCAATAATAAAACTCATTAAAATGAAAACTAATACAAATGCTTTGTATGATACTTTAGGTACGATTCTATGGAAATATTCAGAAACTGCAACAATAAGCCCACATGCTGTAGTTAGACATGCCAGCGCCACAATGATGCCCAATAAATATTTTCCGAATGAACCAAATCCTGTTGAAGCCATTGTCGTTAATAAATATGTCCCAATGTTTCGATCTTTGGATTTCAATTGATCTAACGTCATGTCACTTACTGGCATATGATTACCAATATAACCTAATGAAATATATATGAAAATTAAAGCTACGGCTGCAATTAAACCAGCAGTCAAAGTTTGTTTGAATATTTGATTTGTTTTAGTAATACCAGTTAGTTTTACTGCATTAACAACAATCATTGAAAAAGCAATTGCTGCAATGGCATCCATTGTTAAATAGCCTTGTGTAAAGCCTTCAGCAAAACTTGAAAAATTAGAATGATATAGTGCTTCATTGCCCTTTCCAGCACTATTACCGCTAAAGTCTAAGTATCCTTTAATAATCATCGCTAAAATAGTAATCAATAATAATGGTGTTAATAATGAACCAATACGATCGATTAACTTAGATGGATTTAAACAAATATACAAAACGACTATGAAGTAGATAATCGTAAATATAAATAAAGCGATACTACTATTGCTATGTATAATTGGTGTAATTGTCATTTCAAAAGATGTAGATGCAGTTCTAGGTATTGCGAAAAGTGGTCCTATAGTCAAATAAATGATGATTAAGAACAATATTGAAAATTTAGGTGAAATTTTATTTAATGCGCCAATATATCCTTCTTTATCAAGTGCACCTACAATCACACCTAATAATGGTAAACCAATCCCAGTTAGAACAAACGCTAAAATGGCGGGCCAGAAAAATTGACCACTATCCAATCCGAGATTAGGAGGAAAAATTAGATTGCCTGCGCCAAAAAACATAGCGAAGAGCGTAAACCCAATGACCCATGTATTTTTATTCATAGAGTTACTCCTTTTTTTAAAACACGAAATAATTTACAAGTAAATATTTTAGCACAAAAAATAATAAAGAGTCTATATGAAATATGTTGTACATAGCTGAAACAAAACACATGTGTTGTTTAAATCAAATTATGTCAGAAAATAAAATTCTTCAAATCCACTTTTTAAATAGTAACTGATGACTTTTATTCACAATTTCATATAAACTCATATTTTAAATTTATTTATAAAGATTTAAGTAGTAATTTTTTTAATAATGGAGAGAGATGTCCAGGTAAATGCGCAACACCTTCAACGAAAATAGCATATTGACCATAAATATTATGAATTGTTTGTTCAACATCTTCAGTTATTGGATCTTGACTCAAAAATACATTAAATACTTCAATACCAAATTTACGTGACATTTCTACAGCTTCATACGTATCAATAATACCATCTTGACTATAATTAAATGCAGACGGTTCGCCGTCTGAAAATACGATTAAAAATCGTTGATGTTGATTTCGACGCATTAATCGTTCACTTGCAACTCTAATAGCAACACCATCACGATTATCATCTTGAGGTTCAAGTGCCATAATACGTGGGCCATCTTTTTCAAAGGTTGAGTAATCATAGTTAATAATTTCATTAATGATATTTGGTTGTGCATGCTCGTCTGAATCAAAGGCATCCTCACTGAATGATAAAATTTCATGTTTAATGTTCAATGCTTTTAACGTCTCGTGGAATAACACTACACCTTTCTTCGTTTCAGCCATTTTATCATGCATACTTGCTGACGCATCAATTAACAATGTAAATGTCGCATCAAATGATTTACTTAAATCTTGTTTTTTGTAAAACAATTTATATTGATCGTCGATAAACCAATTAATTAAATCCTTTTGTAATCGCCCTTTTGTTAAATTAAAACGTGCATCTCGTTGTTCTCGTTCAATCGTTTTCTTTATAATTTGAATTAAGTCTTTGATTTCATATTGTACGTCTTGTTTCGATTCTTGATATTCTAAAACATATTGTGGCTCAATTTCAGGAATTTGCCATTTTATTTCTACATTTTTGTTCACACCATCAAGTTGAAATGCTTGGCTTTGACCAACAGCATCGCCTTCTTCACGATTTAGCGTATCGTTTGATCCTTTGCCCTTTTTGGTCATCATATCAGTCATATCATCTGTAGCATCGCCTTCACGTGCTTCATCATTACCTAATGTTTCACTATTTTGTCCTTCGTGAAGCTCCATTTCTAAATAGGCGCCACCTTTTGACTCACTATCTGCAGATTTAGAGTCAGCTTTTTCACTTTCGTTATCATCATCTTCTGAAGTATCATCTTGCCCATAGACTTGACTTGCATCAGTTCTCTTTAAATCATCAAACTCTGGACTAGCTAATGTATTATATAGTGTTTTAGGTAAGTAATAATATTCGTTTAGCATATCTTCTTTTAAAATATCATCTACTTGATACATAATTCTTTGAGCCAGATACATATTATCTTCAGAATTTTGATTTTGGAAAAAATTAGGTAAATATAAGAACATATTTACTAAAATATCATCTAAATCTGAATGTATAGATGGTATATCAAAGAAATCTTGACTTAAAAATGCATGTTCTAAATACAAAAATAATAAATCTGTATATTGTGTTTTAGTACGATACACTTTAATTTGAGATTCCGTATATGATACCCGTGTATCTAAGCGAAGATCAATTAATTTAGCAGTACTTGGGCGCTCAACTTTAATAGAATTTAATACACGCATATCTTCTAACAATTTAAAAAGTTGTTGATAAAATTTAGGGTGTTTAAAAGTTTTATCTTGTACTACTTCATTTACAATTTGTACATCCATCATATGATAACCGTAAGCAGCTAACATAACATCTGTTTTTAAACCAGCCATTTCGATATGGCTTGGTCGATGTGACCAAAACCAACTCGTAATCAAAACATTTTGAACAGGATTATAGTAAGGGAATTTTTGGATTTTAACTTGTGTTTGTTCATTTTTTAATAAGAGTCGAGCTAAGTCTTGCAACATCATTACTTGCTTTGCATCTAACTGTTCGTCGTTAAATTTTATGAAACGATCACTCATGTTTTATCCCTCTTTAAAAGTTTAGTTCTACAGCATTATATATTGCTTGTTGTTCACGTTCATCTTCCAATTTATCAATTATTGTACGTTTAATTGCACGTTCAACTGGCATTACAGTGATTAAATCACACAAGTCTAATAATGCACGGATACTAGCGGCTTCTTCAGAAATTTGTCCCTGCTTAGACATAGTACGTAAATCTTCGTTAAACTTAATAATTTGTTCGATTTGTTTATCATCTTGTAATAAACTTTGCTCTTTAATCACATTTTTTAAAATGTCCCCATCAATATAGTCAACGTGAATAACAACAAAGCGATTTTTTAGTGCTTCATTCATTGGCAATGTACCAACATAACCTTCATTTATCGCTGCTATAACGTTAAATCCTGGTACAGCTTTGATTACTTCACCAGTGTATGGATTCGTAATTTGACGACGATAATCTAAGACCCCATTTAATACAGGCAATGTTTCAGGTTTAGCCATATTTATTTCATCAATATATAAAATATGCCCCTCTTTCATAGCTTTAATAACTGGACCATCTACAAAGACAATTTCTTGTTGTCCTTCCGCATTTGTTTTAATTGTTTTAAAGCCTAATAAGCTTTCTGTATCTAAATCAACAGAACAGTTGACTTGATGCATGGGTGTATCAACAACTTCACTTAATGTTTCTGCCAACTTCGTTTTCCCTGAACCCGTTGGACCTTTAAGTAAAATATTTTTATTTAAATCAAATAATGCCTTCGCATCATTGAAAACTGTTGAATCTGAATTCTTATAATGTTTTAGTGCCATTTTAAAACGTTCTCCTTTAAATAAATTAAAAAACTAAGACATGGAATAAGTTCTCCAAATGCCTTAGTTTACTATTCTATTCTGATATAAAACGCAATGCTTAGTATGCGAATTGTTTATATTTTACCAAATTTACTAATTGAAAATCTCATATTAGGCTTCATTTCAATAATTATGCGTTTAAACTTCTTTGAAATATGTTTTATAGTAACCGCCAACTAATCCAGAATTATCTATTATTTGATAATATTCTTCAGTTTCGTTGATAACATCATATTGTTTGCCAACCGTTAACATGTCAGAAACTGTAAATTTCTTTGCATCTGTATTAATGACTTCTACTTTCTTGATTGGTGTACGTTCTTTCCAAGTTTCATGTAACATAAATTTTGTCCTCACTATCGTAAAAAAATTATTTTTGTAAAGTGAATATAAACGATAATCCACTGTTTTCAGTAATTCTAATTGATTCAATATCATCTTGCTCAAGCGTTTGATATGGTATTTCCACTTCATCTAAGCGCGATTTCGCTTGATTAAAGAAATCTGCATCTTTCGTTTCAAACTCAACTTGATCGACTGCGCCATATTCCGGCATTGTCATTTCGGTTTCTACAGGCATTAAATGTATTTCGCCACCTAGACCACCCGTTCCAACTTTGAATACTTGGACATGATAGTCAGCATTGTCGAAGGGTTGGTATTCTGCAAATACTTCAAGTCCGAATATATTTGTTAAAATTTGACCTGTAATATCTACATGATTCACTTTAAGAATCACTGGTCCTAAACCTTGCACTTGATGTAACGGATTGACCGCACTCTCAAAAGAAGGCATACCTAAACCAACGCCATAATTATTCTCGTTTGAATATATTGAGAAAATATGACCATTGTTATCTTCTAGACTGAAATATTTATTGCCATTTAATTCTTTAACTGTTGTAAATGGAATATCCTTATTCGATAATATTTCCGCATACTCCTCTAAACCTGAGTCAGTTGGTGTACGTAATCCAATACCCACAAAGTGAGATTCTTCTAATTGCTCACTTGGAACTTGTATAAATTGAAGTCTTGTTCCTGGGCTTATATCTGCATCGCCGAAACGAATTGAGTTTTCAAGAAGTTCTTCATAATTTAATCCTAATATGTCAACCATGAAATGTTTTGTCTGTTCTATATTTGTTGTACCTAATGTTATACTTCTAAGTCCACACATTATAGCCACCTCTATCTTTATCTTTACTATTATATTATAACTTATTTTAATCATAAATTATAGAATATCGGTCAGTTGATTTTGATTATAGATTAATATGTGAAAAATGTATTTCTTTAAAAGAACTATTTCATTTAAATAGGTAACATAATATTGTTATGGTTGCTATTGAGTATGTCATTAATGAGTATCTGTATATAGCAATTGAATATTTCGTTTTATGTAGTACATAAAAAACATATACATGTCGTATCCATAAAGTGAATTTACATCTTGTTCAGATGATTTTAAATTAACTAAAGGCGCTTATAGAATTCATAAATTTCATCGCTTGTTATTATCTAAAATGATTTCATTAGCATATTGAAACACGCCATTCCACCTATATTTCTATTGTGAGTCTATTTCAATAAAAATGATATATTTTTTAAGTTGTCAAAATTAAACTCACATTTTAATACGAAGCATTATAAAAATAAAGTACAGCAGTAAGATATTTCGACTAGAAAATAATCTTACTGCTGTTTGTTATTGATTTGATTACGTTTTTAGGAATAGTAAACTATTTTGTGTTGTGGATTAAGATTCTAATAATAAGTCTTCTGGGTTTTCAATTAATTCTTTAATTGTTTTTAAGAATCCAACTGCTTCTTTACCGTCAATAATTCTATGATCATAGCTTAATGCAATATACATCATTGGACGATTTTCGATTGTATCTTGATCAATCGCAATTGGTCTTGTAATAATTGAATGCATGCCTAAGATTGCAGCTTGATTACCATTGATAATTGGCGTACTCATCATTGATCCAAAAATACCGCCATTTGTAATCGTAAATGAACCATTAACCATATCATCTAAGCCAAGTTTTTTCTCTCGTGCTTTAACAGCTAAATTAGCAATTTCTGCTTCGATTTCTGCAAAATTCTTTTTATCACAATCTCTTACAAATGGTACTAATAATCCATCATCTGTAGAAACAGCTACACCAATATCATAATATTGTTTCGTAATCATGTCGTCGCCGTCGATTTCTGCATTAACTTCTGGATACTTTTTCAAAGCTGCTACTGAAGCTTTAGTAAAGAATGACATAAATCCTAATTTAGTACCATCATGATCTTTCATAAATTGTTCTTTCTTACGTTTACGCAATTCCATAACATTTGTCATGTCAACTTCGTTAAATGTTGTTAACATAGCTGTATTATTAGATACCTCTAATAATTTTTTGGCAGCTGTTTTCTTTCTGCGTGACATTTTTTCACGAATCACTGGTTTTGTAGGATATTGATTGTATTTTTTCTCTTCTTTTGCAGGTGCTTGTTGTGTTGTTTGTGTTGATGCCGGTGCCTGTTGTTTCTTATCAATATCTTCTTTACGAACCACATCATTTGTTTTTGGACTTACTTCAGCAAGATTGACACCATTTTCACGAGCATATCGACGCGCAGAAGGCGTAGCATTAATACGTTGCTGATTGTCATCATTTGCTTGATTGACTTCAGCTTTATCTACCGAATTATTTGTTGTTTCTTCTTTTTTATTATTTGTTTCTTCATTTTGTTGTGGAGTATTGTCGTTACTATTTTCTTTAGAAGCATTGCCACTACCTTCGCCGATGATAGCAATTGCTTGCCCAACTTCTACAGTGTCGCCTTCACTTGCAAGTTGTTCAGATAATACACCTGCTTCTTCAGATACAACTTCGACATTAACTTTATCAGTTTCTAATTCAAGAATAGCTTCACCTTTTTCTACGCTATCCCCTACGTTTTTCAACCATTCTGCAATGGTACCTTCTGTAATAGATTCTGCTAATTCTGGAACTTTAACCTCTGGCATGACTTATTTCCCCCTAGTTATTTTTTAATGCATTTTCTATAATTTTATTTTGAACAAGTTTATGAATTTCTCCATCGCCTTCAGCTGGAGCAGCCCTTTGAATTCTGCCATGATAACTTAAATCATATTTATCTGCAACTAGCACTTTAACATATGGATAGACATATAACCATGCACCTTGATTTTTAGGTTCTTCTTGTACCCATGACACTTCTTCAAGGTTTGGCAATTGTGCTAGTAATGCTTCAATCTCTTCCTCTGGGAATGGATACAATCTTTCAATCGCAACGAGTAACACTGATTCGTCTGGATTTTTAGCTAATGCTTCTTTTAAATCAATGAACATTTTACCAGTTGCTAAAATAACTTTTGTAACCTTATCCGCTTGATATGATTCTGTCAAAATTGGCTCAAATCCACCAGAAGTAAATTCATCAATTGGTTTTGCAACTGTTTTATTTCTCAGTAAGCTTTTTGGTGACATAACAACCAATGGTCGCATTTGTTCAGAATCTAAACTAGCTGCTTGTGCACGCAATAAGTGGAAATAATTACTTGAACTAGATAAGTTGACAACTGTGCAATTATTTTCAGCAGCTAATTGTAAAAATCGCTCTAATCTTGCTGATGAATGTTCAGGACCTTGACCCTCATATGCATGAGGTAAGAATAATGTTAATCCTGAACGTTCTCCCCATTTTGAGCGAGAACTGAATAAGAAGTTGTCAAAAATCATTTGTGACATATTTGCAAAATCACCATATTGCGCTTCCCAAATATTGAAGCTTTTTTTGTTTTCCACATTATAGCCGTATTCAAAACCAACTACTGCTGCTTCTGAAAGCGGAGAATTGTGTATATCAAATGTCGCTTTTTGATCAGGAACATGATGTAAAGGTGTATATGTTTCACCTGTTTGCTCATCATGTAACACGGCATGCCTATGACTGAATGTACCACGTTCACTATCTTGACCAGTTAAGCGAATCGGTGTACCATCTTGTAAAATTGTCGCAAATGCAAGTTGTTCTGCTTGTGCCCAATCAACTAAGCCATCCTCTTTATTAAACGGCTCATGACGCTTCTCAAGAACTTTGTTTAACTTTTTCAAAATGTTAAAGCCATCCGGATATGTTAACAATGCATCATTTATTTCTTTCAAATGATCAAACGTAAATGATTGTTCGTCTGCTTGTAACGGTAATGCAAGTTCTGCAGGTTTTTCCATATCTGGATTATCCATTTTATCAGCTTTATTAATTTTATCATGTGCTTGTCTTAGTTCCTTTTGGACTTGTTCTATAAATGAATGCATTTCATCTTCTGAAATGACACCTTCATTAACAAGCTTTTTACCAAACACATATTCAACAGAGTCATGTTTGCGAATATTCTGATAAGGAACTGGATTAGTAATTGATGGTTCATCCATTTCGTTATGACCGAAACGACGATAACCTACTAAATCAATAACGACGTCTTTATGAAACTCTTTTCTAAATTCCATTGCAATATCAATTGCTTCAATAGTAGCTTCAACGTCATCAGCATTGACATGGAATATTGGCACATCATAACCTTTGGCCACATCTGTAGAATAAGTTGTTGAACGTGCATCAATTGGTTCTGTAGTAAATCCAATTCTATTGTTAGTAATAATATGCAATGAACCACCCGTAGAATAGCCTTTCAAGTTTCCTAAGTTCATTGTTTCGAAGTTAATTCCTTGACCAGGATAAGCAGCATCGCCATGTATAATAATTGGCATTGCTTTATGATGATCAGTCGTCGGAGCCCCAGCACGTTGTGTATCATCTTGTGCTGCTCTCGTACGCCCCTCAACAACAGGTGCAACAATTTCCAAGTGACTTGGATTGTTAGCCAGTGCAATACGCTGCATTGTACCGTATGAATCAGTAGTTTTAATGCCACCAAGGTGATATTTCACATCACCAGTCCATCCAGCAGTTAACTGCAAGCTACCATCTTCAGGTAAGAATTTCATTGGATCTGTATGCATAAATTCTGAAATCATCATTTCGTACGGTTTTTCTAAGACATGCGTTAAAACGTTTAAACGTCCACGGTGAGCCATGCCTATTTGTATATTTTTAATACCTTCTTTCGCAGCAATCGTAATAGTACGTTGTAACATCGGTACGAGTGCGTCTACCCCTTCAATTGAAAAACGCTTTGCACCAACGAAGTTTTTATGAAGATATTTTTCGAACCCTTCAACATACGCTAATTGTTTAAATAGTGCCCTTTTTTCGTTGTTATTTAACGTTACTTTATATGGCGTTTCAATTCTTCTTTTTAACCAACCACGTTCGGTATTGTTATTAATATGTGTATACTCAAATGCAATTGGTCCTTTGTAACGTTTTTCCATTCTTAAAATTGCTTCATAAGCATTATCATAAATGTCGGCAAAGTGATCTGAAACAATTCCTGCTGATATACCTTCCAAAGTCTGTTGATCTAAATCAAAGTCTTCAATCTCTAATTTAGGTACATGTTTCCTTTTCGGAGGATTTACAGGATAAATATCGGCTTTAAGATGCCCGTATTGGCGAATATTATCAATTAAACGCATGACACGTTTAATTGTGCCGTCGCTATTTTGACTACTTGTACTTTTTAAAGCTGGTACAATTGAGTCATCATTCTTAATTGTGCTGAATAAGACTTGTAAATCTTCTGGTACAGATGATGGATCTTGTAAAAAGTCATCATATAGATCTAACATTAGACCTAAATTCGCACCGAAGTTTACAGGAGCCTCTGAAACTTCTTTTCTTTCGTTAGTCATTTTACACCCTCCACAAAAATGTTGAAACGCTTACAATGTAATAATATCACTATTTAGTTATTTGTTAAAGTAGATTTACCTATTTATCTGCTAAAAAGAAGAATCAACAAAAGCGTTGATTCTTCTAGGTTTATAGATGTATTTTATTGTAAATTTTGGGCGTACAACAGAAATGATAAAGAACCACTGTTTATTTGTTTTATAGTCGTTCTTGGGAGTGGGACAGAAATGATATTTTCGCAAAATTTATTTCGTCGTCCCACCCCAACTTGCATTGCCTGTAGAATTTCTTTTCGAAATTCTCTGTGTTGGGGCCCATCCCCAACTTGCACATTATTGTAAGCTGACTTTTCGTCAGCTTCTGTGTTGGGCCCCTGACTAGAATTGAAAAAAGCTTGTTACAAGCGCATTTTCGTTCAGTCAACTACTGCCAATATAACTTCGTAAAGCATAGAACATTGATTTATGTCCCAGCCTCACTTAAAAAATTGATCCTATGATTTTGATTGACGGCTCAAACATAATTAAAATATGATTTTAAACGTTGTTCCTTTGTTAATTTCACTTTTAATTTTAATCGATCCACCGTTTAATTGAATGATTTTTTGAGCAATAGATAATCCGAGTCCATTACCGCCTTGACTTCTTGAACGAGATTTATCCACTCGATAAAAGCGATCAAAAATGAAATCTTGATCTTCCTCTGGAATACCAATTCCATGATCTGTAATTTCAATTATTTTTTGCTTATTTTTTAACCTTGTCTTAACTTTAATTTTCTTATTCTTCACATCATATTTGATTGCATTATCAATAAAGATTAAAAATAATTGTTCAAATTGATGAGGCTTCATTTTAATTTCTAAATTTTTAGATGTCAGATCCGTATCAAATTGATAATCAGGATGTAATTGTTTTAATGAGTGTATTCGCGAGCGAATTTCATCATTAATATGCACGGTCTGCGCTTCAGAAGAAATGTCATTTACATCTCCTTTAGTCAATTCAAGTAATTCTTCGACTAATTTTATGATACGATTCATTTCTTCAATAGAAATATTTAACGATTCTTCTAATACTGCTGGATCTTTTTTTCCCCATCGCTGAATCAAATTTAAATGACCTTGAATAATTTGTAATGGTGTTCGTAATTCATGTGATGCATCTTCAACAAATTGTCTTTGTTGATTAAATGATTCTTCAATTTGGCTCATCATCTCATTAAACGTATTTGCTAGATTATCTATTTCTTCATAATTTGTATTTAATTGCAATTTATTTTGAAATCCATCTCGTCGAATCTCAATCATTTTATTTGATAAACTGACAAGCGGTTTAGTAATTTGAGTTGAAAATACATAACTGATTGTGGCAGTTATAATTGTTGCAATCACTCCAAATGCGAGCGCAATGATATACAATGATTTTACGATGTTATCATAATTTTCTAGTGAATGAATTAACAAGCTATACCCTTTGAAATCTTGCGTTGTGATTGGTTCTTTAATAATTAAATATTCAATGCCTTTATAGCGTTTTTTTATTACGCGGTCAAAATAACGGTGTTCATAACCTGGTTCAACTCTCACTGTGTTATCATTCGATGTCTCAAATAATTTATTATTATGTTCATCATAAATAATAATCTCTTGAAAATTACCTAAAGATGCATTCAAGTCTAATGCAGATATATCTTTAACAGGCTTAGAATGAAATAAATTATTAATATCGCTTGAGCTTCGTTCTGCATCATCAAGCTCACTATTATGCAGTGTATCTTTCAAGAAAAAGATAATAATTAAACAAAACAAAAATATCGTGACAAACGTAATCATCGTGGTAACAATAATCCAGTTATTGCGCAATTTACGTTTTGTCATCGTATCACATACCCAACGCCACGAACTGTTTCAATCATTTTGTCACGATCGTATGGTTTTAATTTGTTTCGTAAATATCTTATATAAACATCTACGACATTTGTTTCTACTTCACTATTATAACCCCATACATGATTTAAAATTTGTTCCCGTTGCATAACATGGTTTTTATTTTCAGCTAGAAGATATAGTAAATCATACTCTGTTTTTGTTAATTCAATTTCTGCGCCATTTACCGTCACTTTAAAAGCATTCTTATCAATTGTAATACCGTTAACATCGATAATATCCTTTTGTGGCTGACGACGTAAAATCGCACGAATTCTTGCTAAAAGTTCTTCAATATCAAATGGCTTAACTATATAATCGTCTGCACCGTAATCAAGCCCAGCAACTTTGTCATACGTGTCACTTTTCGCTGTAATTATAATGATAGGTGTAGATTGTTGTTGTCTAATTTTGCGACAAATTTCTAAGCCATTAATTGAAGGCAACATTAAATCTAATATGATTAAATCATAGTAATGGCTAAGCGCTTTATCTAAACCGTCTTGTCCATCATACTCAGTGTCCACATTGTAATTTTCATGTGTGAGTTCCAATTCAAGAAATCTTGCTAAGTTTTGTTCATCTTCTACTATTAAAATTTGCGTCATTTGTACACCTCATATTACGACTTTTTCTAATAAGGTAATATATTTTAAATTTTGTATTTTTCTATACAATAGTTGCTTTTTAAATTAGTTTGTTTACGTTTAAATTTTATCACAAATCAATAACCATGTTTTAAATTTTTCAAGCTACAATCATTAATTATTTATTAACTCAAATATTTAATGATCAGTTAATGGAATTCTGTTAATTCTGATTGCAGTACTTAAATATAGAATACTGTAACACAAGGCCTTACCGCAATATTAATTGTTGTCATATACTGACTTTTCACTATTGTAAAATGAATAGTTATTATCTTTATTTTCACAAAATGACCGTAGTTTAAACATTTTCACACATCATTTCAATGTGCGATTTTGAACTTACAAGTAACATTTCTTAATGTATGAATTCAAAAGGAGTATGTAAACAATATAATTTTTAAACCTCATCACTTTTAAATATTCTAATTCTAATGAGAAATACAAATTTTTTTATTTTCTAAAATAGCGTAATCATGCGTTTTATTTACTATTCTTAAAAAATATTCAAAAAAAGTTTTAGTTTCTAATTGACAATGATTCTCACTAATGTATAATAGTAGTTGAAAATGATTATCAATACCACATAGAACATCCCCCCCACAACGTTTCGTTCTTGTTGGATTGGTCATTTTCAAATATTCCCCTTTTATATGCCCGTAAAAGACAATATACGTTATAACAACGTTTTATAAAAGCAGTAAACCCTTACGACACTTTAGGTTTACTGCTTTTGTTTTTTTACTATTTAATTGATTAATTTATTTCTAAGTAATAACGTTGATAAAATAATGCAAAATACGCCACCAATAATACCGGCAATAATATCTGTTGGATAATGCACACCTAGATATACACGTGATATGGAAATCAATAAAATCATAGCTGCACATAACCCTATAAGAATACCTTTTGAATTACCTTGATTTAATCGTTTTAATAGATAGATACCACTTCCAAAATATGCAGTTGATCCCATAGCATGACCGCTAGGAAAACTAAATCCTGTTATATCAATTAAACGCAGCAATGTAGGTCTTTCTCTATCGAATATATTTTTTAGTACTGGATTCAAAATTCCAGATAGTGCCATTGTTAATGCAAAAAATAATGCTTCAATTTTGTGGCGCTTTAACATGAGATATGCCACAAGAAGTAATGAAATACATAACATTGCCCAGACTTCACCTACTTTAGTAGCTCCAAGCATGATAGATGTCGTAATAAAGCTCTCTGATGAATATATAAACTCATAAACTTCATTATCAATCCATTTCCCAAGTCTTGATTCGTGGAAAAACGCGATAATTCCAAAAACCAATGTAAAAACGATGAGCAAAGAGATACGTTTCCATTGACTCATAAAGCATTACCCCCCATTAATTCAATGCGTCTTTAATCATCTTATCAAATAAAGCTTCTTTCGTATAACTTTGTTCATACGATTTCATATTATTGATAATTCGAGTTCTTTCCTGTTCCATTTCATTTAGTTCTTGTAATAAAATTTGTGCTGTTAATTGTTCTTCATCAATCGCTTTAGCATAACCTTTATCAGCAAAATGATTTGCATTGTCAATTTGGTCGCCTCGGGATTGATCTAAACCTAATGGTACTAATAACATTGGTATACGTAATGTTAAGAACTCATAAATCGCATTTGATCCAGCTCTACTTATTACTGTGTCCGTAATTGCTAATAAATCTGTTAATTCCTCTTTAACAAATTCATATTGTATATATCCTGATTTTTTAACTTGAGCATCTTTTAATCCTTTACCAGTTAAATGTATCACTTGATATTGTTGTAATAATGCATCTAAGTTTTCGCGAATAATGCTATTTAATTTTTTACTTCCTAAGCTTCCACCCATAACGAGTAACACTTTTTTATTTTCATTAAAGCCTGTTAATTGATAACCATTATGTGCATTACCATTTTTTAAATCTTCTCGAATTGTTGCTCCAATAAAATCAGCTTTCTCTTTAGGTAGGTAGTTTAGCGTTTCTTCAAATGTTGTATATATTTTCTTGGCAAATTTAAGTGCTATCTTATTCGCTAATCCTGGTGTTAAGTCAGATTCATGAATAATAGTTGGTATATTTAATGATTTGGCTGCAATAACAACTGGCACAGATACAAATCCACCTTTTGAAAATAATAGATCAGGTTTTTCTTTTTTCAAAACTTTACGAGCATCAAGAATACCTTTCAATACTTTAAATACGTCTTTGGCATTTTCTAAAGAAATATATCTTCTTAATTTACCACTTGAAATAGGATAATACTTAATTTCTGGTAGTTGTGATTCAATCATTTCTCTTTCAATACCATTTTTAGAACCAATATAAAGCGCTTCATAACCTTGTGATAATGCAGTTGGAATTAAACTTAAATTTACTGATACGTGTCCAACTGTTCCCCCTCCGGTAAATGCGATTTTCTTCATTAATATTACCTCTATTCTTTTAAATTTTTATAATATGCATAAAATGGTTCACCTTTATCATATGGCGGATATTCCATTAATTGTTCACCGACCTTATGAAATCCAAATTTGGCAAATAAACCTTGTGCAGGTTTGTTTAACGCAAAGGTGTCCGTTAAAATAACTTCTGCACCACGTGCTTTAACTACATCAATAACATAATTGAATAATTCTGTAGCAGCTCCTTTATATTCTTTCGAACCAGTTAATCGATGAATAACAAAGGCGCCTTCTCTATTTACTGGCCAGTCAATGTCATCATACCATTCTGCTTGGTCTTGGTCGACAACAATAAAACCATATATTTTGTTATTTTCCTCTAATACGTACAAATAATCTTTAGCAATATCTTCTTCAAAATGTTCTAAAAGTGGGTACTGATCGTCCCATTGCTCGTTGTCGTGTTCTTTCATTAATTCTTTTGCTTCTTCTACTAGATTTAAGATTTGATCTAAATCTGACATTTTACCTAGACGGATCATGTACGTCACTCCTTATATCGTTATGTTAAACATGTTTTTCAGTACATGTTAATCTTACACACTATTAACATGCTTTAAACCTTTATTATGAATGAAAAATAGTAATTATCACACTATGGGATAAAAATAACCAATAAAAGTATCATATACCAATTAATCGATTGTTAAAACTAGTGAATAATACTATTTAAAAAGTATATGCTCATACTATATTAAAGCATGAATTGTTAACAGCGATGATAGAAATTGCGTTATTTACATCATTTGTAAATGTCTAATTTATATCTTTTAGAGTTAGACGTCAATAAAAATAAACACGCCTCCTAAATTGCTATCTTTGCAAATTTAGGAGGCGTGTCATTAACATAATAAAACAATTTTAGCAGTGTGTATCACTTATTTTAAAATATTAATCAATTTATCGAGAACATCATCATGTTTATTAGCTTTTTCAACTAATAACTCAGTAAATTTATTATTCGTTTCTTTATTAAATTCACCAGTTACCTCGAGTTTATTCGTTTGTTGGAAAGCTTTAACTTGATTTTCTAAAGCTTGATCAAATTGCGTTGATTCATTATCAACTTTATAACCTAAAGCTGATAAACCAATTTTAATAGTTTTAATATTTTTATCATCGTCTCCAACTTTAAATGTTTTCGTATTAGGAATGACATTTAAAGATTGATATTTAGGTGTGTCAATAGTAACGTCTGGTTTAATGCCTTTACCGTGAATATAATGACCATCTGGCGTTAACCATTTCATTTCAGTATATTTTAACAATGAACCGTCCTTAAACTCTCTTGTAGTTTGTACGACACCTTTACCGAATGTTTTTGACCCATAAACTTTAGCTTTATTATAGTCCTTTAGCGCACCAGTAAATACTTCAGAAGCGCTAGCTGAACCTTCATTCACTAAGATGGATATATCCATGTCTTTCGCTTCTTTTAACGAGTCATTAGAAGTTTGAATTGCTTCAGTATCTTTACCTTTTTCTAGTTTAACAACAGTTTTTCCTTTATCGATAAAAATATTTGCCATTTTAACAGCTTCATCTAGTAGTCCACCAGGATTATTTCTTAAATCTAAAACAATCTTTTTCAAACCATCTTTGTGAGCTTTAAGAACTGCATCTTTCAATTCACCTGATGTATCATTCTGGAATTTATTAATAGTAATAACTCCAACCTTATCTTTTTTCTTATACTCAACACTTTTAACATGAATTTTTTCACGTTTAATCTTAACGTCTTTTTCTTCACTGCCTCGTTGAACAGTTAAAGTTACTTCAGTGTTTTCTTTACCACGAACATCTTTGACAACTTCATCTAATGCTTTACCTTTAATTGATTTTCCATTTACTTTAGTAATGACATCTTTAGGACGAATGCCAGCACGTTCTGCTGGAGATCCCTTCATAGGACTAGTAACCATAATTTGATCATTTTTCTTTTGCATTTCTGCACCAATACCTACAAAATCACCTGAAACACCTTCATTAAAGGATTTCGTTTGTTCTTTTGTTAAATATTCAGAATAAGGATCTTTTAATTCTTTGACCATGCCATCAATTGCAGATTTACTTAACTTGTCAGAGTCCTGTTTTTTGTAATAATCACTATTTAAGATTTTATACACATTTTCAATTTTATTTAAGTTTGCTTGATCAGTTTTGTTTAAACCACTTATTTTTTGATTTATAAAAATATATGCAACAACTGTGATGACAGCTGTTATTAGGATTGTACCAATTAAAATTGATATGAATTGCCAACGTTTTAAGTGAACGCGTTTCGATGAATTAGTTTGTTGGTCTTGATTGCTTGTTGCAATTTCAGCGCGTTCATCATCGGATGAAGATGTGTGTTGCTTATCATCCATTGTATCACTTCCTTATTATGTATTATGTACTTTTAAATTCTGTGTAGTTAATCATATCAATTTATGCAAGATAGCGCACCATATTTCACTATAATTGATTAATTTTTAGTCACAACTTAGTTTATTTTAAATTAAAACCAGGATAACAAATTGCATCACCCTGGTTCTAACTATTATTAAATATTATGTTAAAATTTTAGCCATTCCGTATATTCTTCATATAAATCATCAAATACAGACATTGGCAATGTGAAATCACCATGTGTCTCAATATAATCAGACAGTATGTTAAAATCATCATCGTGTTTTGGGAAAGCAAGATCGTCAAATATCTCTTCTGCTAGACGACCTTTATCGTCGTGTCGACCACGAACTGTCATGACAAATTGATAAAACGAATAGTTTTTCATTAGTTCATTGTCACATCAATCACTTTTGTTTCACCTTTAATCACAGCATTTTCATCATAAATATTAATTGAAGCTGCTTGATCAGTGTTTGTAATTATAATTGGTGAAATAACAGATTTAGCGTTATTATTAATAAATTCAAGGTTGAATCTTACTAATGGATCTCCGACGTTAACTTCGTCACCACTAGACACTAACACTTCAAATCCTTCACCGTCTAATTGAACTGTGTCTAAACCGATATGAACTAATAATTCTAATCCGTTATCTGCTTTTAACCCAATCGCATGCTTAGTTGGAAAGACATTGTCAACACGTCCTGCAATTGGAGACACAACTTCTCCTTCAGTTGGATTAATACCAAAACCTTCGCCCATCATTTTTTGTGCGAATACAGGATCTGGAATATCTTCAATTTTCACGTATTCTCCAGTTAATGGTGCATAAATTGCGATATCTTTCTGAACTTCTTTGCCTTTTCCGAATAATTTTTTAAACATACTTTCCACTCCTACTTATCAAAATGTGATATTAAATCGCCATAACCCAATTCTTCTAATTTTTCATATGGAATAAATTGAATTGCAGCGGAATTGATACAGTATCTTAAGCCGCCACTTTCTTTAGGTCCATCATTAAAGACGTGTCCTAAATGACTATTTGATTCTTCTGAACGGACTTCAGTTCTTACCATACCAAATGATTTGTCGACTAATTCTATAATTTCATCGTCATCAAGCGCTTTGGAAAAGCTAGGCCATCCGCACTCAGAATGAAACTTTTCTTCAGATGTAAATAAAGGTTTACCAGAAATCTTATCTACGTAAATCCCTTTAGCAAAATGATTCCAATATTCATTCATAAATGGTGGTTCAGTACCATTTTCTTGTGTAACAATATATTCTATATCTGTTAGTTCGCTTTTATCTTTTTTAAGCATTTTGATTCCCCCAATGTGATTCTATAAACGCTTTTCTACCTGAACCACGTTGATATTGGTAATAATGTACCGGGTTCTTTTTGTAATAATCTTGATGGTAGTCTTCAGCTGGATAGAAATTTTTATATGGTTTAATAGGTGTAATCACTGGTTTCTTGAAAATACCTTGTTCATTTAATTGTTGCTTTTTAAACTCAGCAGCCTTTTTCTGATGCTCATCATGATAGAAAATGACTGGTTGATAGCTTTCGCCTCTATCGAAAAATTGCCCTTGATCATCGGTTGGGTCAAATGTTTTGAAATATATGTCTAATATATTTTCAAAGGAAGTAACCTCTGGATCAAACGTAATTTGTACTGCTTCGACATGGCCGGTTTGATTCGTACATACCTGTTCATAAGTTGGGTTGTCAACATGACCGCCACTATAACCAGATACGACTGACTTGATGCCTGGATATGATGTAAATGGTTTAACCATGCACCAGAAACATCCTCCTGCTAATGTTGCATATTCTTTTGTCATATGAATTACCTCCTCTATCTATCTAATTATAAATTTAGTCTATAAAGGATTGAAATGGAAGTAATTAACACTGAAAAGATTAAATTTACTTCTTAAGGACTACGAGGCCAATCGCACCTTGACCAGTATGTGCAGAAATAACTGGTGTAGTTACATTTATATCGTAATTATTCACATGAAAAGCTTCATTAAAAACTTTCTTCAATTTATCAACATATTCAATAACGTTAGCATGTGCGACACCAACGGATTTGATTTCATGATCTCCTATAAATTCAGCAATTTCCTTTTTCAAGTATTGGATACTAGAATTTTGAGTTCTCGCATTGTGCACAAGCTCTAAGCGACCATCATCTAGTGTACCAATTGGTTTGATTTTCATAAGATTACCAATCAAACCTTTTGTTTTACTAATTCTGCCACCTTTAATTAATTGATTCAATTGCCCTATAACTACAAATAATTTAATGTTTTCTCTTAAATGATTTAACTTTTTAACTATTTCAGAAGTTGAGACACCTTCTTTTACAAGCTCTACTAGGTGTTGTATTTGATACCCTAAACCAAAAGAAATAGATTTTGAATCAATAACAGTTACATTAGCATCTACCATTTGACTTGCTTGGTAAGCAGTGTTATATGTACCACTTAATCCTGAAGAAAGATGAATACTTATGATTTCGGAGCCATCTTTTCCTAGTTCTTCATAAGCAGATATAAATTCACCTATGGCTGGCTGACTTGTCTTTACATCTTCATCATTTTCAATATGATTAATAAATTCTTCTGATGTAATATCTACTTGGTCAACGTATGAAACTCCTTCAATAGTTAAACTTAAAGGAATTACATGAATGTTGTTTGCTTCTAAATATTCTTTAGATAAATCGGATGTTGAGTCTGTTACTATAATCTGTTTTGTCATGGTCGTTTTCCCCCTTATTTTTTACGAATTAAATGTAGAAAGGTATGTGGAATTGTATTTTTCTCATCTAGTTTACCTTCAACTGAAGAGGTAACTTCCCAGTCTTCAAATGTATAAGGTGGGAAGAACGTATCACCACGGAATTTACCTTCAATAACAGTAATATACATGTCGTCCACTTTATCAATCATTTCTTCAAATAATGTTTGCCCTCCAAATATGAAAACATGTCCCGGTAGTTGGTAAATATCTTCAATAGAATGAATCACATCAACGCCCTCTACGTTGAAACTTGTATCTGAAGTAAGTACAACATTTCGACGATTCGGTAGTGGTTTACCAATCGATTCAAATGTCTTACGACCCATTACTAAAGTATGACCTGTTGATAGTTTTTTAACATGCTTCAAATCATTTGGTAGGTGCCAAGGTAATTGATTTTCAAAACCAATTACTCGTTGCAAGTCATGTGCAACTAGAATGGATAAAGTCATAATTATCCTCCTTCTTCTATCATTTCATTTTTTATTACTAAGTTATCTTTAATTTAACACAATTTTTATCATAAAGTGTGATAGAAATAATGATTTTGCATAATTTATGAAAACGTTTAACACAAAAAAGTACTTTTTTGCACTTGAAAATACTATGATGTCATTTTGATGTCTATATGGTTAGCTAACTATGCAATGACTACACTGCTATTGGAGCTTTTATTGCTGGATGCGATTCATAGTCAACAATTTCCAAATCTTCATAATTTATGTCGAAAATAGACTTGTCACTGTTAATTTTTAATGTTGGAGGATTGAAACTTTCACGCGCTAATTGAGTTTGAATTGCATCAATATGATTTGAATAAATATGTGCATCTCCAAATGTATGCACAAATTCACCTACTTCAAGTCCACATTCTTTGGCAATAAGGTGTGTCAATAAAGCGTAGCTTGCGATATTATATGGCACACCTAAAAAGATATCTGCGCTACGTTGGTATAACTGGCAACTTAACTTACCATCTTGGACATAAAACTGGAACATTGTATGACAAGGCGGAAGTGCCATTGTATCAATTTCTGTTGGATTCCATGCAGATACGATGTGTCGTCTTGAATCTGGATTATGCTTAATTTGTTCAATTACTGTTTTAAGTTGATCAAAATGATTACCATCTTTATCAACCCAATCTCGCCATTGTTTACCATAAACATTTCCTAAATCACCGAATTGCTTCGCAAATGTATCATCTTCAAGAATACGTTGCTTAAATTGTTTCATTTGTTCTTTATATTGTTCGTTAAATTCAGGATCACTCAATGCACGATGTCCGAAATCTGTCATATCTGGACCTTTATACTCGTCTGATTTAATATAATTTTCAAAAGCCCATTCGTTCCAAATATTATTATTATATTTTAATAAGTATTGGATGTTTGTATCTCCTTTAATGAACCATAATAATTCGGTTGCTACTAATTTAAAAGAAACTTTCTTTGTCGTTAATAGTGGAAATCCTTTAGATAAGTCAAAGCGAAGTTGATGACCAAATTTCGAAATCGTACCTGTATTTGTGCGATCATTTCGTGTATTTCCTATTTCTAAAACTTCTTCACAAAGACTGTGATATGCTGCATCAAATGAATTCAACATATGCGATAACACCTCATTTTCATTATTTATAGTATGTATATTTAGTTTGATATAATTTAACTTTATGTAGCATTTTGTTATCACTCATTTTAGGAATGTGATATTAATATCATGGATTCCGTTACTTAATTTATAAAATGCTGATTAAGTACCTACCACATCGTAAAGTGATAAATGTTTCCAATTGCTAATTGTTTACCCAAATCTATAACTTTAATGCTAAAAAATTTTAAAAAAGAGGTTAACACATGATTTGAATATTATGTTTGATGTCCTATTAAAACAGTTAAATTTATAGAAAATATAGTTGAAGTGTACGGACTTTATATAACAAATAGAATACAACTAAATTCTCTATTTTCAATGACAGACACCATTTTTAATATTATAGAATGTGTTAACCTTTATATTTATTTATGTGTACTATTTACAATTTTCGTCAAAGGCATCCTTTAAGTCCATTGCAATGTCATTAATATCTCTACCTTCGATAAATTCTCTAGGCATAAAATAAACTAAATCTTGACCTTTGAATAAAGCATACGAAGGACTAGATGGTACCTGCTGAATGAATTCTCGCATAGTAGCAGTTGCTTCTTTATCTTGCCCTGCAAAAACTGTAACTGTATTTGTTGGTCTATGTTCATTTTGTGTTGCAACAGCTACTGCAGCTGGTCTTGCTAATCCAGCTGCACAGCCGCATGTAGAGTTAATAACTACAAAAGTTGTGTCATCAGCATTTACTTGGTTCATATACTCTAATACTGCTTCGCTCGTTTCTAAACTTGTAAAACCATTTTGAGTTAATTCGCCACGCATTTGTTGCGCAATTTCTTTCATATAAGCATCATATGCATTCATATTTAATTCCTCCAATTAAATTGTTCTGTTTGCCATTTGTTTCCATACTGAACCAAGTGCTTCATCTCCGTTTTCAATACGAGATATGGCCATTTCAATTTGTAATTTAACTTCAAACGCATTGTCATTAATATGGGCTTTAAGTGCGGGAAGCTGCTCTGCATTACCTTCATCAAAGATAAACATAGCAGCACGCCACCTAACGATCTTCTGTGAATCATCTAAAAGTAGCACCATTTCTGGTAGTGCCTCTGGATACCCTAAATCACTTATGCAATCCCCTGCTGTCCTTCTTACAGCAGGACTTTTATCGCGAAGTCCCTTATATAAATACGGTAAAATTTCTTTACTTTCAATCATGCCTAATAATACAATCGCTTGACGTCTAACCGGTACTTTTTCATCAGATAAAGCTAAATCAAGCAGCGGTATATCTTCAAAAGTCGGCTTTGGAAAATGGTTTAACATTCGCAATCGAGTCTTCCAATTATCAGTCGCATGATATTCATCCAAAGAGACATGTCGATAGAAATGATAATTATTAGCTGCGTGATTTTCTTCTAAAGCATGTTTTACCAATACGGGCAACTGTGATTCTGGATAGGTAGCTAACACTTCTTCTAGGACACCATCCATTACTTCTTCAATATTTCCATAGCGATTTCCTAAACCTAGCCATTTACGCATAAAAACAATATTGTCATGTTCTGTTTGCGCTTGAGTCATATGATCAACGTATGTTTGTGGTAATTGTTCTCTTAATTCCTGGTCAGCAGAAGTTAGCTTAATTTGATACGGTATACCCTTAAAAGTTAATAATTCAGCTTTAATTTCACCAAAATGTTTATCAATTTGTGGGTCTTTTCCAGATTCCAATACCTGACTTTCACCAGAAAAAGCAGCTTTAATATCAGGTAATATGACTTCCCAATCAGCTTTTGGTGCCTTATCAACAGCTAAGAAGTTCATGACATGAAAAATGGAAGTGATACCATCTATAGATAACAACTGATTTATAAATCTTGGTTGATTTTCTTCTACTTTTTTATAAGTATTAGATAACTTGTCTTCTCTTGTATATGACAAAACAACTTTCATTGTATTTGGACTTGGCGTTGGCTCTATACGTAAAATTTCCATATACTTTATTCCCCCCGAATACTAGTTGATGAAAAATTTATTCGAATACAGCCTCTACTTTTGGCAATACTGTTTCCCAATTTGCGTCATTTTCTTTATCTACTGAAATAAAGTCCATAACATGGAAAATTGATTTAACGCCTTCAACCTTTAAGATGTCATTAATAAATGCTGGCTGTGAATCATCAACTTTAGTATACGTATCTGATGTCATACCTTCTCTGCTTTCACTAAGTGTAATCTTCATTGTGTTGTGGTTCGGTGTTTCTGATATAGATATAATTTGCATTTTACTTCCTCCTATTGAAGTTCATTTCCTAATTGTTTTATTTCTTTCCCTATTGAACACTCATTGATACAAAAATGATGCGACTTCGTTTTCCCCTCTAATTTACGCAGACGAGTTTTGATTGGACATTGATTGCAATAAGTATTCATTAAATCATCTATTTTCGCGAGTGCATTTTGCTCTGAAAA
Organism: Staphylococcus sp. EG-SA-17; assembly: GCF_017151845.1. NCBI lineage: Bacteria > Bacillati > Bacillota > Bacilli > Caryophanales > Staphylococcaceae > Staphylococcus > Staphylococcus sp. EG-SA-17. The sequence continues at coordinate 116,220 of NZ_JACVZO010000002.1, read as the reverse complement.
AGTTAAAATACGCGACACTTCCTTTATTACTTCAAAATATTGCAACCTTGTAAATAAGTGTTACTGCTTTAAATTTGACATAAAAATATTATAACATTTTTGACCCTAAGATTTGAATGAAACCTTTTACAATTCTATACGTAAAATGTATTTATATTCAAATGCTATTGCATCGCAAACGATTTTTCAGTAAAATGAGTAAGTTATTTATTGAGCGGTTTCTAAACACCCGCATGATCAAAATTTAGGAGGACATTTTAATATGTATAATGAAATTTTAGGACTAGTTACGTTTATTGCAACGTTCGTGCTTATGGTACTTATGTATCGCTTTTTTGGTAAACAAGGTTTAATTGCATGGGTTGCAATTGGCACAATCATTGCCAACATACAAGTAATTAAAACTGTAGAAATCTTTGGTATTTCAGCAACTTTAGGTAATGTCATGTTTGCTTCTATTTATTTAGCAACAGATATATTAAACGATATTTATGGGCGTAGAGTTGCAAAAAGAGCAGTTTGGTTAGGCTTTTCATCAACATTAATTATGATTATTGTTATGCAATTGTCATTACATTTTATTCCTGCACCAGAAGATATGGCACAAAAAGCTTTACACGCAATCTTTGATGTTGTGCCACGCATTGCTTTAGGCTCAATCGTCGCATATATTATTGGTCAACATATTGATGTATTTATCTTTTCACTAATTAAAAAAGTATTTAGTTCTGATAAAACGTTTTTCATCCGTGCATATGGTAGTACATTTTTAAGCTCAATAATTGATACAGCTTTATTTGTAGCTATCGCATTTATCGGAAGTTTACCTGGTACAGTTGTATTTGAAATATTTATTACAACGTACGTACTAAAATTAGCTTCAACAGTTTTCAATGTACCATTTGGATATATTGCTAAATCATTTTATCGTAAAGGCAAGATTGATAAATTAGATCAAGGTTATTAACGCACTTACTACATAATAGAATAAGTTTTAAGGGAGTGGGACAGAAATGATATTTTCGCAAAATTTATTTCGTCGTCCCACCCCGGCAAGGTTGACTAGAATTGAAAAAAGCTTGTTACAAGCGCATTTTCGTTCAGTCAACTACTGCCAATATAACTTCGTAGAGCATAGAACATTGATTTATGTCCCAGCCTGAAGATGATTTTTTTAGGAAGTATATTACAGTACTACGTATTAGAAAATCATCTTTGAATCAGCAAGTATTTTAAACACGTGTTACTTATTTAAGTGATGCGTGTTTTTTAATAGATTGTTTAATATATTTTGTATTACAGTAATAGTAACTTTAACTAAGTATTGAATAGAAAGTAGGTTTATTATGGCGAAAATAAATTTTGATGCTGCGACGAAAGGAAATCCAGGCATAAGTACGTGTGCCGTTGTAATCAAAGAAGATGATCAGCATTATACATATACACATGAGTTAGGCGAAATGGATAATCACACTGCAGAATGGGCTGCTTGTATCTATGCATTGAAACACGCCCGTGAATTAAACGTTAGCAATGCGTTGTTGTACACTGACTCTAAGTTAATTGCGGATAGTGTTAACGCTGGTTATGTAAAAAATGCAAAATTTAAACCTTATTTTGATCAATTGGAAATATTTGAACAAGATTTTGATTTATTATTTGTTAAATGGATTCCGAGAGAACAAAACAAAGAAGCGAATCAAAACGCACAGCAAGCATTGTACAAATTAATTAAAAAGAACAAATAAAAGGAGCACCGACTGACATAATTTCAATCGGTGCTCCTCTTTTTATCGAAGAAACAAATTATTTTTTATTTTTTTTAGATTTCTTTTTCTTCTTTTTAGCTACTAGCTTTTTAGAAGGTTTTTTTGATGCCGACTTTTTCCCTTTGGATTGGTTATCTTTTTGATTTTTCTTTTTAGCCAATAATAAAGGTGCGTCATCTTCATTAGATTCAATACTAGGTGTTGTTTCAACATCTACCTCTTTATCTTTGCGTCGTTTTGCGATTAAGAGTGGTGAATGTTCGTTATCTTGCAACACTTTTTCATCTGTGTTTTCATTTGTAACTTCCACATCTTCTTCATCTTCTTTGCGACGACGTTTAGGTAAGAAGAACGGCGTATGTTTAACTTTATCGAGTGACTCGTTATTGTTTAGCGAATCTTTTTCTTCAACAATAGCATCTTCTTCATCTTCTTTTCTGCGACGTTTCGCTAATAAAAGTGGTAAATGTTTAGTACCTTCTATTGAACCTTTCTTCTTGTCTTTGCTATTATCTCTAATTTCCAATTCTTCCTCTTCATCCTCTTTACGACGACGTTTCGCAATGAAGAACCAGAAGCTAGCAAGTAATCCGGAAATACCAACAACGCCAAGTGCGTTTTTGATAACATTACCAATTCGGTCACCGAAATGACGCATATGAAGTGGATCGATTTCATCATCTTGATCCAATTTCTTTTTATGTCCAATAGCCGAACTATTGAATGGATGGTTTACAGTTCCATATCCAATGCTTATATGACTATTAGATTCACCGTCCGAATCTGATGAATGCTTGCTATTATTAGATGTAACAATTTGTACTGCCAAAATTCGTGCGATACCATTATTCAATGCAGCCTCAACTTGTTGTGGCGTTTGCGCATTATTAATATCTCTGATTGTTTCAAGTACAATTTCGTTAATTCGATTCATTGCTGCTTGTCTTTCTTCAGCAGTTCCAGTTGAACTATTTTTAATGCGTTCAATTGCATCTGTCGAAATATCTTTAATTTTTGAAATCGCTACTTTTTTACGTTTTTCCAATTCTTTAGCAAATGGATTTGCTGCTTTTATTTGCGCTTTGAATTGCTCTAATTGTTGTGTGATTTCATCGATACTTTGCGCACGTTGAATCGCTTGAATTGCCTGTTCTTTTAATTGATTTAACTTAGATATAGCTTCTTGTTTCTCTTTATCAGTTAAATCCTTACTAGCATTAATTTCATCAATCATATGTTGAATAGCATCAGTAATTGATTTAATGGCATTTGATTTGGCTTGGTCAATTGTAAATTGCTCTGGATTAAATTGTTCAATATGCGTTTGTTCTTGTTGTTGAACTTCTTCCACCGAATGAACATCTGTTGCATTGTTAATTTGCTCAATAGCTTGTTGTTTAAGCTTATTAACTTCCGCAATCGCAGCTTCTTTTTGTTCTGGTGTTAATGTTGCGTGATTATTGATATCATTAATCTTTTGTTGTGCCGCATTTTCAATTGATTCAATTGCCTGTTGTTTGACTACTGCCAATTCTTTTTCTACTACTTTCACAGGAACATTAACAATTACTTTTGATCCATCAAGTAATGTTACTTCGACTTTTGCTGTTAAGCTATCAGAAATTGTTGCGGTTGACGGTGTATCAATAACTTCTGCTGTAAGCTGATCAACTAAGTTTATATGTGCTAGAATATCTTGTTCTGTAATGATGTCATCACGATGTACAATGAGTTCACCATTTACAAGGATTTGTTCAGGAGTTGCGTCAAAAATTTCATTTACAGCAGGTTGTGTATCAACTTCCCATACATGAGTATTTCTAATATCATCTAATCCTAAATTTAATCCTTGATTTAATTGATCTTTAGTTTGAGCATTTTCAATATTTTCTAGTGCTCGTTTTTCAGCTTCGTCAATTTCTTTGAGCGCTTTTGCTTTTTGCTCAGGTGTTAAATCAGGGTTTGAATTGATTTGATCACGCTTCGCATTTGCTAATGCTTTAATTGCATTTTTCGCATTTTCTTTAGCTTTCACTAAATCTTTAATTTCTTGTAATGCTTGTGCAAGTTGTGCTTTGGCTTGTTCAATTTCTTCTTTAGTCATCGCATTGTTAATGCCATTATGACCTTGTTGCAATATTTGATTAATTCGATCTTTAAGCGCTTGTTTTTCCTTATCTGTTAGATTTGGATTTCGATCAATTTCGTCAATTAATGCTTGTACTTGCTTATCAACATCTTGTTTCGCATTTTCTTTAGCTTTCACTAAATCTTTAATTTCTTGTAACGCTTGTGCAAGTTGTGCTTTGGCTTGTTCAATTTCTTCTTTAGTCATCGCATTGTTGATGCCGTTATGACCTTGTTGCAATATTTGATTTATTCGATCTTTAAGCGCTTGTTTTTCCTTATCTGTTAGATTTGGATTTCGATCAATTTCGTCAATTAATGCTTGAACTTGCTTATCCACATCTTGTTTCGCATTTTCTTTAGCTTTCACTAAATCTTTAATTTCTTGTAACGCTTGTGCAAGTTGTGCTTTGGCTTGTTCAATTTCTTCTTTAGTCATCGCATTGTTGATGCCGTTATGACCTTGTTGCAATATTTGATTTATTCGATCTTTAAGTGCTTGTTTTTCCTTATCTGTTAGATTTGGATTTCGATCAATTTCGTCAATTAATGCTTGTACTTGCTTATCAGCATCTTTATTTGCATCAATTTTAGCTTTCGGTATTTCATTGGCATGCACTTGTTCAATCGCATGGTTGCCAGCTGTTTGAACTTGAGATACATCCTGATTACTTGTTGCTTTATTAATGTTGTTAATGATACTGTTTGCCAATTCTTCTGCTTTATTTTTCGCAATAAGCTTGTCTTGATCCGTCGCATTTGAAGCTTCTATTTCTTTCAATTTATCTGCTAAGACTTTGTTAACATTTTGAATTGCTTTGTCCTTAGCTTCTTGTAGACGTTGATCACCATTAAGATTTTGGATTGCATCATTGACTGCTTGAATTGCGCCGTTAATATCATTCACATTTGTGTTATCACTATTTAGCAATGTATTTGCCAGACGTTTTGCATCATCAAAGATTGATTTAGCAACGTCGTCAGCGTTTTGGTAATTGATAGTTTGTTCTGCAGTTGGAATTTCATTGTCAACTAAGTGTTTCAATGTTTCCATAGCGTTATTCAAGTCGATTTGATCATTAATAATATTCGCTATACCTGTTACAGTATCGGCATTATTAATTGCTTGATGTGCAAGATCTTGTTGTTGTTGATTTAAACCATTTAATGTATCAACAAAGGCATTGGCTTTATCTTTAGCAGTTGCAAGATTTTGATCACCATTTAAGGCTTGTTGCGCATCTATAATATTTTGTTTTAATTGTTCTGCCTCAGCTTTCGTGATTGCACTACCTTGAACTTTATCTAACTCATGCGCTGCATTTGTAATGGCATTATCATAATTTGCTTTCAAGTTATCGTCTGCATTGATGTAATTTGTACTGCTAATGACATCAAAATGATGATCATCAATATACTGTTGTACTGCACCCATTGCATCATCTAATTGAACAGCTCTATTAATTGCTCGAGACGCTTTATTTAATGTTTCAGCATTATTAATTTGTTGTGTTGCTAATTGTCTTTGAGCATTGTTTAGATGTGTTAATTGATCCAATCTTTGTAATGCTTCAGACTTACGCTTGTTAAGTCTTTCTTCACCATTTAATGCCTGTTTCGCTGCTGTTACCGCATCGTTCAACTTGATAACTTCTTCTGCAGTTAAGTTTTGACCTGTCGCTTTATTTAGTGCTTCCTTCGCTTTATCAACTGCATCATCGTACACGCGTTTAACTTGTGTATCTGCATTGACATAGTTCGTACTACCTTTCGTACGTCCTTCATTGCCAGTGATTTCTTGAGACAATTGATTCATTGCACGATTTAGAGCTTTAGCTTCATCTACAATTTGTTTGATCTCATTTAAGTCATTAGATTGATCAATTCTGCCTTTAAATCCATCTTGTTGTGCATTGTTTAATGTATTTAATTGGTCAATATCATGTTTACCATTTGTTTTAGCAAGTGCTACGCGTTCATCACCATTTAATGCTTGTTTTGCATTTAAAATGTTTTGAAGTGCTTGATCCACTTGTTCCTTATTCGCATTTTGTTTTAATACATTTTCAGCATCTGCAATAGCTTGTTTATAAGCATTTTGCTTATCTGAATCTGCTTGCGTGTAATCTACAGTTTGCTCAACGTTTGTATGATCATTGACCGCTTGTTGTAATTGATCCATAGATTTGTTCAATTGCGTTGCTTGATCTACTAATTCAGCGATTGGTTGAAGTTTCATCGCTTGATCAATGTTTTGTTTTGCAGTTGCAATTTGATCAGCATTTAAATGTGTTAATTGGTCAACTGTTTGTTTCGCTTGTGTTTTAGCTTCAGCGACTCTCTCATTACCATTTAACTCATTTTCTTTTTCTTGAAGCTTAGTTAATGCTTGTTCTACAGCATCTTTATTTGCATTTGAACCATTATTAGGTTCTGTAATGCTTTGTGCAGCTTGTAACGCTTGATCCACTGCTTCTTTTTTATCCGTCGATGCTTCAGTGTAATTTGGTTGGGCCTTATCTGTTTTCACTTGATCAACTTTATTTTTCAATGTTTCCATCGCGTGATCAAGTTCAGTAGCAGTTTGAACATGTTGTGCAACCTCTGTTCTTGTAGGCGCTGCATTAATTGCATCAGTTAATGCTTGTTGTTGTGCATGATTTAAGTTTGGTAATGCATTAACAGTCGTTACCGCTTGTTGTTGATCACGAGCTAGTTTTTGATCACCATGTAGGTTATCTTTAGCTTGGTTAACAGCTTGTGTCAATTGTTCAACTTGTGCTTTATCAAGCGTTGGATTGCTAGTTTGATTAATCAAATCTTTGGCATGTTGAACTGCTGCTTGGTATGCATCTTTTTGCGGCTTATCTTCATTGATAAACTTGCTACCCGCTTCTGTTTGCTGTTGATCTTGAATGCTATTACGTAAAGCTTCCATTGCTTGGTTAAGTGCTTGTGCTTCAGTTAATTTTTGTGCTACTTCGTCACGAGTTGCTGCATTATTGATTTGATTTTCAAGTGCTTGACGTTGTGGTGTATTCAAGTTAGACAAGTTATTTAACGTTTCTGTTGCACGTTGCTTATCTTGAGCTAATTTTTGATCACCATGTAAGTTGTTTTTAGCATCAGTTACTGCCTGTGTCGCTTGATCAATGATTGATTTAGCTAATGTAGGATCAGTTGTTTTGTTAATCAAATCTTTCGCGTGTTGTACAGCTTGCGTATAAGCATCTTTTTGTGCTTGATCTTCATTAATAAATTTACTACTTGCTTCAGTTTGTGGTTGATCTTTAATACTTTCTTTTAATGCTTTCATCGCTTCATTTAATGCTTGCGCTTGTGCAATGATTTCAGCCACTTTATCACGAGTTGTTGCATTATTAATTTGATTTTCTAGCGCTTGTTGTTGTGCTGGCGTTAATTGATCTAAATGATTTAGAGAATTTCCAGCAGTTTGCTTATCTTGCGCTAATCGTTCAACACCGTCTAATGCATTTTTAGATGATGTTACTGCTTGTGTCGCACTTGAAACATTGCCTTTATTGATAGTTGGATTAGTTAATCCTGCAATGATAGACTCAGCATTTTGAACTGCTTCATCATATGCTTGTTTTTTATTCGGTTCTGCATTGACATAGGCACTGCTCGCACGTGTTGCATCTTTGTCAGCAATACTTTGTTGTAATGTATCCATAAGTTGATCTAATGCTTGTGCTTCAGTCAAATCATGGTTAACGGCTGTTCTAGTTGTTTCACTATCAATTAACGTATCTTCCATATGTTTTTGAGCATTGTTTAGATGTGCTAATTGACTAACCGTTTGTTTCGCACGATCTTTATCATTTTGTAACTTCACATCACCATGTAATGCTGCTTTCGTTGTATTCACAGTTGTTGCTGCTTGATTAATCGCATTATTATCTAATGTCGCTGTTTGCTCATTGATAATGTTATTTGCAGCTTGCACTGCTTGATCGTAGTTTTGTTGCTCTGGTTGATCTTCGTTGATATATTTGCTATTTGCTTGAGTTGTTGCGTTATCTTGAATACTTTCTCTTAAGCCATGCATTGCTTGGTTAAGCGTATTCGCAGTTTGTTCAATTTGATGAACTGCAGTTACTAATGTTGCAGCAGTAACTTGGTCTTTTAATGCTGTTTTTTGAGGATCATTTAAGCTTGTTAAAGCATCAATTGCTTGCGTCGCATTTGTTTTAGCAACTTGTAAATTATGATCTCCATTTAACGCTTGAAGTGTTGTTTGAACTTTAGTAATAGCTTGTTCTACTTCTGTTTGGTTCGCATTTTGACCAGTTTGTTTGTTAATCATTGCTTCTGCTTCATTTACTGCTGTAGTATAAGCAGTTTGTTTATCAGTATCAGCATTGATGAAGTTACCACGTTGTTCAACGGCTTGATGATCTGCAATCGCATTGATTAAGTTACCCATTGCGGTATTTAAAGATTCTGCAGTTTGCTTGTGACCATTAACTGCTGCAATATCAGATGATTGCGTAATTTGTGATTGTAACTGTTGCTTTTGCGCATTATTTAAATGATCTAATTGATCAAGTCTATTGTTCGCTTGTTGCTTAGCTGCTACAAGGTTTTCATCACCATCTAATGCAACTTTCGTGTTATTCACTTGAGTTGTTGCACGATTAACATCATCTGGATTCATCGTAGGTGATGTTGTTTGATTAATGATATTATTAGCAGCTGTTACAGCTTGGTTATAGTCATTTTGTCTTTGCGCAGTTGCATCATGATAATCTTCAGATGCTAATGTCGCTTGGTTATCTGCAATACTATTTCTTAATAATTCCATCGCATGATCTAACGTTTGCGCTTTTTGATTAATTGTAGTGACATCTGTAACAAGTGGCGCTTGTGTTATTTGATTTTCAAATGATTGTTTTTGAGCATCATTTAAGTGTGTTAAATTCGCCAATTGTTGTTTCGCTTGTTGCTTAGCATTCGCTAAATTATCATTACCATTTAATGCTTGTTTCGCTGTTTTCACTTCATTAGTGATACTTTCAACTTGGGCTTGTACTTCATTAGTACCACTTTGTTTATTCAATAATGCTTCAGCTTTTGCTACTGCCTGTTTATACGCATTTTGTTTGTCAGGATCTGCATTTAAGTAATTACCGTCCGCTAATGTTTGAGCTTTATCATTAATAGCTTGTGATAATTGATCCATTGCATGATCTAGGCTCGTTGCTGTTTGTTTAACTTGGTTCACTGTAGCAATTTCAGGCGATTGATCGATTTGACCTTTTAATGCTTGTTTTTGAGCATCGTTTAAATGCGTCATTCCACTTACGGCATCTTTAGCATTTTGCTTTTCAGTTGCTAATTTAGCTTCACCGTTTAAGCCATTTTTAGCATCAGTTACTTGAGTTAATGCACGTGTTATTTCATCTGGATTAAGCGTTGGATTTGTCGTTTGATTGATAATACCTTCCGCTTGAGACACTGCATTTGTATATGCTGTTTGCTTATCGGCATCAGCATCATGATAGTTCTCACTTGCTTTGACAGTATCTTTATTTGCAATACCTTGTTTCAAGTTACCCATTGTTGCATTCACATTTTGTGCATTTTGTTTAGTTTGTTCGACTGTAGCTAACGCTTGTGCTTGGTTGATTTGATTACGTAACGCATCACGTTGTGGTTGATTTAAGTCACGTAACGTATCCAGATTTGCTAAAGCATCCTGTTTCGCTTGCGCTAATTTTTCATCACCGTTTAATGCATCTAGTTGTAACTGCTTGTGTTACTGTATCAGGCGACAATACAGGTGTTGGTGTTCCATTTGCAATTTGTTGCGCTTGGTTAGCTGCATTGTTATATGCTTGTTGTTTGTCTTGATCCGCTTGTGTAAAGTCAACTGATTGCGGTACTTGACTGTTTGCTTGAATTTGTTGTTTCAACGTACCCATTGCATTATTTAATGCATCAGCATTTTGCTTAATAGCATTAACACCTGTAACAAGTTCTGCATGTGACACTTGGTCTTTTAACGCTGTTTTTTGTGGTTGATTTAAGTTTGGTAACTGATCAATGGCAGTATTCGCATTGTCTTTAGCAACTTGTAAGTTATGGTTACCGTTTAAATCACCCTTAGCTTGAGTCACTTGTTGTAACGCTTGAGCCACTTGTTGTGGATCCACGTTTGCATTTGGTGTACCACTAATGATTTGTTCAGCATGTGCTACCGCATTGTTATATGCATTTTGCTTATCAGTATCTGCATTGACAAAGTTACCATTTGCTTTAGTTTGGTCTTTATCTGCAATACCTTGCTTCAATTGTGTCATTGCTTGATTTAAATCTTGTGCTGTTTGCTTAATTGTGTTTACATTTGCAACAGTTTGCGCAGCATCGACTTGTTGTTTTAATGCATCTTTTTGCGCTTGATTTAAATCATTTGCATTTGTAATTACTTGTTTCGCTGCATCTTTTGCACGTTGTACATTGTCATTACCATTCAATGCTTGTTTCGCTTCGTTCACACGTTGTATCGCTTGTTCCACTTCAGTTTGACTTGCATTGCTGCCATTTGCTTTAGATAAAATACCTTCTGCATGTGCTACCGCATTAGTATAAGCATCTTTCTTAGCTTGATCTGCATCAGTAAAGTTAATGCTATTTAATGTCTCAGTTTTATCTTGTAATGCATTGTTTAAGTTAGTCATAGCATTATTCAGATTTTGAGCATTTTGCTTAACATTATTAACTGTTGCAATATCTGGTGCTTGTTCAACTTGTGTTGTTAACGCTTGTTTTTGAGCATCATTTAAATGATCTAATGTGCCAAGATTTGTCTTAGCTGCTTGTTTAGCATCAGCTAATTTTTGATTACCGTTAAGTGCTTGATTTGTGTCATTCACTTTAGTTAATGCTTGTTGAATTGTATTTGGATCCATTGTTGGATTTGTTGTTTGTTTTAACAATTCTTCTGCTTTTGTTACTGCATTATCATATGCTGTTTGCTTGTCAGTATCAGCATCGTGATAGTTCTCGCTACCTTTAATTTGTGCTTTATTCGCAATACCTTGTTTCAATTGTGTCATCGCGTCATTAAGCGTTGTCGCCGCTTGTTGAATAGCATTGACGTTTGGTACAAGAGTTGCTTGCGTAATTTGTTTGTTGTATTCATCACGTTGCGCTTGATTCAAGTTTGGCAATTGATCAATAGCTTGTTGAACATTTTGTTTCGCCGTTGCTAAGTTCGTATTACCATTCAAATCATTTTTAGCTTGCGTAACTTTATTTAAAGCTGCAGTAATTTCGCTAGGTGTAACGACTACATCAGGCGTACCACTAATTAATGCTTCAGCTTTTGCTACTGCTTGATTATATGCATTTTGCTTGTCAGGATCTGCATCTGCAAAGTTTTGACTGCCAAGTGTAGTGTCTTTATCATTCAAGCTATTTTTCAAGTTACCCATCGCTGTATTCAGTTCCTGAGCTGTTTGAATGGCTTGCGTTACTTCAGCTACAGTGTGCGCTTGATTGATGTTTCCAGTAACAGCACCTTTTTGTGCATTGTTTAAGTTATCTAATGTAGATAATGTTTGGTTTGCATTGTTTTTAGCATCTGTTACTTTTCTATTACCATTCAACGCTTGTTTAGTAGTTGTTACAGTTGAAAGTGCTGCTTCAACTTGTGATTGGTTCGCATTTGTACCATTTGCTTGATTAATAATATTTTCAGCAGCCGTTACCGCATTGTTGTATGCTGTTTGTTTTTCTGGATCTGCATCTGTAAAGTTAACACTTTGTTTCACTTGATCTTTGTCTTGGATTCCGTTGATTAAACGTTCCATTGCTTGATCTAATTGTTCAGCTTTAGTTTTCACTTGATTTACTGTGCTAATATTTGGTGCATTTGTCACTTGCGTATTTAAATCTTGCTTTTGAGCATTATTTAAATGACTTAATTGGTTGATGTTAGCAGTCGTTTCTTGCTTTTTATTCGCTAAGTTTTGTACACCATTAAGCGCAGTTTTGTTAGTGTTCACTTGATTAGCTGCTTGTGTTACTGCAGATGGATCAAGTGTCGGCTGACTCGTTGCATTAATGATATTTTCAGCACTTGTAACAGCTGTGTTGTATGCATTTTGTTTATCTGTATCTGCATCAACATATGGCTGACTCGCTTTAACTTCATCTTTATTCGCAATACTATTTCGAAGTTGATTCATTGCATTGTCAAGATTTGTTGCATTGTCTTTTACACTTTGAACGCCAGTTACTTGTGTCGCACTATCAATTTGACCAGTAATACTTTGTTTTTGTGCAGCAGATAAATGCGTCATTTGACGTAATGCATCTTTAGCTTGTTGCTTCACAGTTGCTAAGTTTGAATCACCATTTAAACCTGTTTCAGCATTATTAACACGTTGTGTTGCTGCTGTAACATCTGCTGCATTTGTAACCACATTAGGTGAACCATTTACAATGTTTTTCGCAGCATTATATGCATCAGTATAAGCACCTTGCTTATCAGGACTTGCATTAGTGTAATTACCACCAGCAACAATTGTGTCATGATCAGCAATTGCTTGTTTTAATTGATCCATCGCATTATTAAGTGATGTAGCACTATTTTTCAGATCAGTTACACCTGATACACGTTGCGCAGCGTTCACTTGTTGTTTTAACGCTGTTTTTTGTGGTGTATTCAAATGTGTCAAGTTATCGATAGCTTGTGTAGCTTCAGTTTTAGCGCGTTGTAAGTTCGCGTCACCGTTTAAAGCATTCTTAGCAGTCGTTACACTTTGAATTGCTTGTTCAACAGCTTGCTTATCTTTATTCGCACCATGATCTTTATTTAAGTAAGATTCAGCTTGTGTGATGGCATTATCAAATGCTGTTTTCTTAGTTGGATCTGCGTCGATGTAGTTTTCGCTCGCTCTAGTTTGATCTTTATTTGCGATTGCTGACTCTAATCGTTGCATTGCACCATCTAAGTCTTGTGCTTTCGTTTTAACACCATTTACACCGTTGACTGTTGTTGCGCCTTCGATTTGTGATGTTAAATCTTGTTTTTGTGCATTATTTAAGTGTGTTAATGTACCTAAGTTTGCTTTCGCATCTGATTTTGCTTGTCTTACATTTGCGTCACCGTTTAAAGCATTCTTAGCAGTCGTTACTTGATTTAATGCAGCTTCAACTTGTGCTTTTGTCATATTTTGACCGTGTGCTTTATCTAAAATACCTTGAGCATTCGTAACAGCATTTGTGTAAGCATCTTTCTTACCTTGGTCAGCATCTGTAAAGTTCACTTGTTGTTTAACAGTGTTTTGGTCATTAATACTATTTTGAAGTTGACCCATAGCTGTATTTAATTCATTAGCAGTATTTTGTGCAGCAGTTACGCCTGCTACTGTCGTTGCATTGTCAATTTGACTAGTTGCTGCAGTTGATTGCGCATTATTCAAGTTATTATATGAAGCTAATGCACGTTTCGCTGCTTCTTTAGCTTGAGCAACTTTATTATCACCATTCAAGTCATTTTTAGCTTGATTCAATTGGTTAAGCGCTGCTTGAACTTGTGTTTCATTCGCGTTGCTGCCATTGGCATTAGTAATTGCTTCGGCTTGTGTAACTGCAGTGTCATACGCTTGTTGTTTTGGTCGATCCGCATCTGTGTAATTGACACTTCGCTTCGTATTATCCTTTTCAGCAAGTGCATGTTTCAAATTACCCATCGCTGTATTTAACGATGTCGCTTTATTTTTAGCTGCTGTTACCGCTGCAAGGTTTGGTGCTTGATCCACTTCTGCATTTGCCGCAGTTCGTTGGGCATTGTTTAAGTCTGTTAAACGACCGATATCTGTTTTCGCAGTTTGTTTTGCGGCTGCTAATTTTTCGTCACCGTTCAATGCTGACTTCGCACTATTCACTTGGCTCGCTTTTTGATTAATCGTATCTGGATTCATTTCAGGGTTATTCGTTGCACTAATAATACCTTCAGCATCTGATACTGCACGGTTGTATGCATTTTGTAAATCTGTATTCGCGTCTTGATAATCTTCACTTGATTTAGTCGCATCTTTAGAAGCAATACTTTGTCTTAATTGATTCATTGCTTGATTTAAAGTACCAGCATTAGCTTGAATACCTTGAACACCTGCAACAGTCGTACCGCGTTCAATTTGCGATGTTAAGTTTGCTTTTTGAGCATCAGTTAAATGTGACATTGTCGCTAATTGTTGTTTAGCTGTTTTCTTCGCTTCATTTAAGCGCGCATCACCATTTAATGCATTTTTCGCAGTATTCACACGTTGTAATGCTTGTTCAACGGCTGCTTTATTATCATTTGAACCAGCTGTTTTATTTAATAACGTTTTAGCTGCTGTTACGGCATCATTGTATGCTGTTTGTTTTTCTCTATCTGCATCAGTATATTTTTGAGCTGCTTTTGTAGCTGCTTCATCGTTGATACCACGTTGTAAGTTGCTCATTGCAGTATTTAATTCAGATGCCGTTGTAGACACTTGATTTACACCTGCAACTGTTGTCGCACCTTCAATTTGTGATTTCAATGCTTCTTTTTGTGCATTATTAATTGATGTTAAATTATTTAATGCATTTTTCGCAGTTGTCTTAGCATTCGCAACATTTTGATTACCGTTCAAATCGTTTTTAGCACGTTGTACATTTTGTAACGCAGTTTCGACACCGTCTTTTGCAGTATTTGGACCTTGTGCTTTATTTAAAATTTGTTCAGCTTGCGTCACTGCATTTGTATATGCATTACGTTTCGCTTCATCTGCATCAGTGAAGTTAACACCTCGCTTAATCGTATTTTGATCTTGAATACCATTTTTCAAGTTCGTCATAGCTGTATTTAATGCGTCCGCATTATTTTGCGCTTGTGTTACTTCATTAACATGCGTTGCACCTTCGATTTGGCGTTTGGCTGCTTCTTTTTGAGCATTAGTTAAGTCACTTAAGCCATTCAAATGTTGCTTCGCATTTGTTTGCGCAGTTCTTAAGTTTTCTTGACCGTTTAACGCTTGTTGTTTAGCTGTCACTTGGTCTTTCGCTTGATTGATTTCTTGCGCATTCATTGTTGGACTAGTTGTTTGACCAATGATTGCTTTTGCTGCAGTGACTGCATTGTTGTAGTCAGTTTGTTTACTTTGACTTGCATCCGTGTAGTTTTGATCTGCTTTAATCGTTGCTTCATTCGCAATGCTTTCTCGTAGACCTTTCATTGCAGTGTTTAATGTTTGTGCATTATCACGAACAGTTTGAACATTTGGCAACGTCGTCGCTTGACCCACTTGTTCTTTAAGTTTAGCTTTTTGCGGACCATTTAAAGAAGTTAAACCATCAATTGCTGTGTTAGCATTTTGTTTCGCTACTTCTAAATTATGATTACCGTTTAACTGCGTCTTCGCATTCGTTACTTGTGTTGCTGCATTTGTAACATCTGATGGTGTTAACGTTGGTGTTGGTGTACCACTAACGATATTTTCTGCAGCTGTCACTTTTTCATCATATGCTTGGCGTTTATTCGCATCAACATTGACATAGTTACCACTAGCTTTTGTCTCAGCTTTATCAGCAATGGCACGTTTTAAAGCTGTCATCGCAGTATTTAATTCAGTCGCAGTATGTTCAACACCATTTGCTGCAGATACTCGTCCTGCACTTGTTACTTGTGCTTTTAATGCTTCTTTTTGTTTTGTATTTAAGTCCGAAGCATTTGTAATCGCTGTGTTAGCAGCCTGTTTCGCACGTTCTAAGTTTTGAATACCGTTTAATGCAGTATTTGCTTGTGTAACAGCTTGCATTGCTCTTTCAACATCTGCTTTAGGTGTATTACCGCCAGCTGTTTTATTTAAAATAGTTGCTGCTGCATTTACTGCTTGAGAATATGCAGTTCGTTTCGCATCATCAGCATCTTGATAATTTTGACTTTGTAACGTCGTGTCTTTATCACGTATTGATGTTTCTAATTGACCCATAGCACCATCTAATTGTTGCGCTTTGGCTTTAACTGTATTAACACCTTCAACATTTGTTGCTTGTGTAATTTCATTATCTAACGCTGTACGTTGTGCATTATTAATGTGTGTTAATGTACCTAACGTTTGTTTCGCAGCGGCTTTAGCTTCATTTAATTTCGCATCACCGTTCAACGCCGTCTTCGTACTGTTCACATTTTGTAATGCTTGTTCAACTGCTGCTTTGTCTACATTTTGACCACTAGCTTTTGTTAAAATTGCTTTCGCTGCATTTACAGCTTGATCATAAGCTGATTTCTTACTTGGCTCAGCATCTAGGTATTTCTGAGTTTGTTTTGTTTGTGTCTCATCATTGATACCATTTTGTAAACTGTGCATTGCGTTATTTAATTCTGTTGCTTTGGCAGTTTCTTGATTTACACCAGCTACTGTTGTTGCACCATCAATGCTACGCGTTAACGCATCTTTTTGTGCATTGTTAATTGATGTTAAGTTATTTAAGTTGTTTTTCGCAGTTGTCTTAGCTTGAGCTAAGTTTTGCGCACCATTTAATGCATGTTCTTTAGTTGTCACTTGTGATGTTGCTTGCGTAATAGTATTTGGTTCCATCGTTGGGTTCGATGTTTGATTAATGATTGCTTTTGCTGCAGTAACTGCACTGTCGTACTCGTTACGATTATTTGGACTTGCGTCAGTGTAGTTTTGACCTGCTTTAATTGTTGCTTCATTCGCAATACTATCTCTTAAGCCTTTCATCGCTGTATTCAACGTTTGAGAACTATTTTTAACAGTTTGAACGCCATCTAATGTAGTTGCACTTTGAACTTGTTCTTTTAATTTTGCTTTTTGTGCATTATTCAATTGCGCTAAGCCATCAATTGTATTGTTGGCATGCTCTTTCGCTACACGTAAGTTGTTATCACCATTTAATGCTGTTTTAGCCGCATTGACTTGTGATGCCGCACTATTTACGTCATTGACTGTTAATGTCGCATTCGGTGTACCACTAATAATATTTTCAGCGTTAGTCACTTTTGAATCATACGCTTGACGTTTTTCTTGATCAGCATTGACATAATTACCGCTTGCTTTTGTTCTTTCTTTATCAGCAATAGCTGCTTTAAGTGCTGTCATCGCACTGTTCAATTCAGTAGCTGTACGTTGAACGTTATTTGCATCAGATACACGTTGTGCATTGTTAACTTGTGTTTTTAATGCATCTTTTTGTTTTTGGTTTAAGTCATGTGCGTTGTTAATTGTGTTCGTCGCATTTGTTTTAGCTTGAGCTAAGTTTTGTGCACCATTTAACGCTGCTTTTGTTGTATTGACTTGATTTGCCATGCCATTAATCGCATTAGCATCCATATTTGGATTGTTCGTTGCATTAATAACACCATTTGCATTATTTACAGCAGTATTGTAATTATTTTTGTTGCTATCAGATGCATCAAGATAATTTTGACTTGTTTTCGTCGTATTATCATTTTGGATACTTGTACGTAATGCACCCATGGCAGTATTTAACGTATTACCTTTATCTTTAACACCATTTACACCAGCTACATTTTGCGCTTGTTCAACTTGATGCTTCAAGTTGTCTTTTTGTAATTGTGTTAAGTGTGGTAACCCATTAATCGTATTTGTTGCTGAAGTTTTCGCATTTCTTAAGTTGTCAGCACCATTTAAAGCCGCTTTCGCTCTTGTAACTGCATTTAATGCATTATCAACGTCTGCTTTAGATGTGTTACCACCAGTTTGTTTATTTAAAATGCCTTCAGCCGCTGTGACAGCTTGCGTATATGCATTTCGTTTTGATTCATCTGCATCAAGATAATTTTGATTTCTTAATGTCGCATCTTTATCATTGATTGAACCTTGCAAGCTATTCATTGCGCCGTCTAATGTATTTGCATTTGTTTTCACAGTATTAACGCCATCAACAGTCGTCGCTTGATTGATTTGACCTTCTAACGCAGTACGTTGTGCATTCGTAATATGGTTTAAAGTGCCTAAGTTTTGTTTAGCTGCCGCTTTCGCTTCTGCCAGTTTAGCATCACCATTCAATGCATCTTTCGTACTTGTTACTTGTTGTAATGCATGGTCAACTGCTGCTTTATCTGAATTTGATCCAGTTTGTTTATTTAAAATTGCTTTCGCAGCAGCTACAGCTTGATCATAAGCAGTTTTCTTATTTTGTTCAGCGTCACGATATTTTTGAGTTTGTTTTGTTGCATTTTCATCATCAATACCATGTTGTAATTGACCCATAGCTGTATTAAGTTCATTTGCAGTTTGTTGGATACTTGTTACATTTGCAACACGTTGCGCACTTGTCACTTGTGCTTTCAACGCATCTTTTTGCGCTTTATTTAAGTTAGTAGCACCATCGATGGCATTTGTTGCTGTTTGTTTCGCTTGTGTTAAATTATGTGTACCATCTAATGCATTTTTCGTTGATGTCACTTGTGTAGCGATTTGGTTAATTGCATTAGCATCCATATTTGGATTGCTTGTTGCATTAATGACACCATTAGCACGATCAACAGCATTGTTATAGTTTGTTTTGTTACTTTCTGTAGCATCAAGATAGTTTTGGCCATTTTTCGTACCTGTGTTATCTTGAATGCTATTTCTTAACGTACCCATAGCACCATTTAATGTGTTGGCACTTGATTTAACAGTATCTACACCTGCAACATTTTGTGCTTGTTGCACTTGTTGTTTCAATTTATCTTTTTGTGCAGTTGTTAAATGTTGAAGTCCGTTTATAGTAGTGTTTGCATTTGATTTAGCTTGCTCTAAATTATGGTTACCATTTAGGGCACCTTTTGCATTTGTTACTTGTGACAACGCGTTTTCAACGGCAACTTTGTCTAAATTTGATCCACTATTTTTATTTAAAATATTTTCTGCGTTCGTAACGGCTTGAGTATAAGCAGTTTTCTTATCTGAATCAGCATCATGATAGTTTTCGCTCGCTAGTGTATTTGTTTTATCATTAATACCATTTTGCAAGTTAGCCATCGCTGTATTCAATTGCGTACCTGTATTAGAAACCGCTTCTACACCAGCTACAGTTGTTGCTTGATCAATTTTAGTTGTTAAGTTACGTTTTTGTGCATTATTAATAGACGTTAAGTTATTTAATGCATGTTTAGCTGTATTCTTCGCATTTGTGACATTTTGATCACCATTCAATGCATTTTTAGCACTAGTAACACTTTGAATAGCTGCTTCAACATCTTGTTTTGAAGTATTTGCACCTTGCGTTTTATTCAGAATTGTTTCTGCTCTGCTTACCGCATTTGTATACGCATCACGTTTAGCTTTATCTGCATCAGTAAAGTTAACACTTTGCTTAACTGTGTTTTGATCATGGATAGCTTGTTCCAAGTTACCCATTTGCGTGTTTAACTCAGTTGCTGCATTTTTAGCAGCTGTTACCTCACTCACATGACCTGCACGATCAATTTGTGATGAGATTGCAGATTTTTGGTTATTTGTTAAGTGTGATAACGTATTTAAGTTTTGCTTAGCAGTGTTTTGTGCATTTCTTAAGTTTTCAGCACCGTTTAAACCATTTTTAGCATTATTCACTTGTGTTGTAGCTTGGGTAATCGCACTAGTATCCATAGTTGGATTGTTAGTTTGATTAATGATACCTTTCGCATTTGACACAGCGCTATTATATGTTGATTGGTTATTCGGACTTGCGTCTGTATAGTTTTGACTTGCTTTGACTGTTGTTTCGTTAGCAATACTATCTCTTAAGCCTTTCATTGCATTGTTCAATGATTGTCCATTTGTTTGAACAGTTTGTACGTCTTCCAATCTATTGGCTTGTCCCACTTGTTCTTTTAATTTAGCTTTTTGAGGAGTATTTAATTGCGTTAATGCATCAATAGCAGTATTGGCGTTTTGTTTTGCTACACGTAATCTTTCGTCACCATTTAATTCTTGTTTCGCGCTGTTTACTTGATTAGCTGCAGCTGTTACTTCTGAAGGTGTCGTAACAACCGTTGGCGTACCGCTAATAATATGTTCAGCATTGGTAACTTTAGTTGTGTATGCATTTTGTTTAGTGCTATCGGCGTTAACATATTTACTGCTCGCTAACGTATTCGTCTTATCTGCGATGGCATGTTTTAATGTACCCATTGCCGTGTTCAGTTCAGTCGCATTGCGCTGTACATCTTGTGCATTAGAAACGCGTTGAGCACCATTAGCTTGTGCTTTTAATACATCTTTTTGTTTTTGATTTAAATCAGATGCGCCATTGATTGCTGTAATCGCTGCTTGTTTCGCATTATTTAAGTTTTGCGTACCATTTAATGCATGTTTCGCACTATTAACATTATTAAGTGCTTGTTCAACTGCAGTTTTCGCTGTATTCGGTCCAGTTTGTTTATTTAAAATTGTTTCGGCATTTGATACAGCTTGATTGTAAGCATTACGTTTTTGCTCATCAGCATCCAAGAAGTTTTGGCTCGCTAATGTTCCAGATTTATCGTTGATAGCAGTTTGTAAGTTACCCATTGCGCCATCTAAACTATTTGCACTTTGTTTAACTGATTCAACACCAGCTAAGTTTGTAGCTTGTGAAATTTGATTTGTTAAATCATTACGTTGTGCTGTAGTGATATGTGTTAAAGTACCTAGATGTTGTTTTGCTGCGTTTTGAGCTGCAATTAATTTTGCATCACCATTCAATGCATCTTTCGCAGTATTCACACGTTGCAATGCTGCTTCAACTGCATTTTGCGCAGTGTTTGGACCTGTCGATTTATTTAAAATCGCTTTCGCTGCAGTAATAGCATTATCATACTCTTGTTGTTTATTTGTATCAGCATCACGATATTTCTCAGAAGATTTAACTTGAGATTCGTTATTAATACCATTTTGTAAGCTAGCCATAGCTTGGTCTAGATGTTGCGCATTTTGTTTTACAGTATCAACACCACTCACTCTTGTCGCACTACTAATTTGACTAATCAAATTGTTCTTTTGAGCATCTGTAATACTCGTTAATGTGTTTAAGTACGTTTTCGCATTTTGTTTTGCCGTAGCTAAGTTTTCATCACCGTTAAGTGCCGTTTTAGAACTATTCACTTGCTCTGCTTTTTGTGTAATCGTACTTGGATTCATTTCTGGATTACTATTTGCATTAATAATCGTTTCAGCAGCGGCTACTGCGTTGTTATATGCTGTTTGCTTATCATTATTAGCATCTACGTAATCTTCACTTGCTTTAGTCGCATCTTTGTTGGCAATACTTTGTCTTAACGTATTCATGGCTTGATCTAATGTATTGGCATTTGATTGAACCGTATGAACACCAGCGACAGTAGTACCACTATTAATTTGGTTTGTTAAATTCGTTTTTTGTGCAGTTGTTAAATGCGTCATATTATTTAACTGCTGTTTCGCTGTTTGCTTCGCTTGATCTAATAAACGCGTACCATCTAAGTTATTTTTAGCCGAATTCACTTGATTCATCGCTTCAGTAACTTGATCTTTCGTTTTATTTTGACCATTTGATTTATTTAAAATATCTTTCGCAGCTTGTACCGCATTTGTGTATGCTGTTTTCTTACTAGGTGTCGCATCTTGATAATTTTGACTATTAAGTGTCGTTTGTTCATCATTGATCGCACCTTGCAAGTTACCCATTGCTGTATTTAAATCTGTACCTTGTTGTTTAACAGTATTTACGCCAGCAATATTTGATGCAGCATTAATTTTAGATTTAACATCTGCTTTTTGTGCATTATTTAAATGTGGTAATGCATCAATTGCTCTTGCAGCATCTGTTTTAGATTGTGCTAATTTTTCATCACCATTTAATGCAGTTTTATTAGTAGTAACAGCTGAAGTTGCACGATTAACATCATCAACAGACATTGTCGGATTTGTTGATTGATTAATGATTGTTTCAGCACTTGAAACGGCACTATTATATGCATTTTGTTTAGCTGTATCTGCATCCGCATAATCTTCTGTACGTTTGACTTGCTCTTTATCTGCAACAGCATGTCTTAAATTACCCATTGCACTATTTAAGTTAGTTGCATTTTGCTTAATCGTATTAACTGTCTCGATTTGATGCGCACCATTAATTTGCGATTGTAAGTTTTGACGTTGTGCATTATTCAAGTTATTTAATTGACCTAATGCAGTGTTCGCTTCTTGTTTCGCAGTATTTAACTTAGCTTCACCATTCAATGCATGTTCTTTACTTGTGACATTTGATAAAGCATTGTTAACATCACTTGGTGTTATAACTGGATGTTGTGGATTACCATTAATAATGTCATTCGCATGGTTGTATGCATTGTTGTAATCATTTTTCTTATTAGTATCTGCGTTGACATAATTATCACTTTGTACGACTTGGTTATGATTAGCAACGCCACGTTTTAGACCTGTCATTGCAGTGTTTAAGCTTTGAGTTGTTTGTTTAATATTATTTACTGCTTGAACATTTTGCGCACTATTCACTTGTTGTGTTAATGCATTCTTTTGTGCTTGGTTTAAATCACTTGCATGTGTAATCGCATTTGTTGCTTCTGTTTTCGCACGTTGTAAGTTTTGTTGACCATCTAAAGCATCTTTCGTCGATTTAACAGATGCTGCTTTTTGGTTCACTGTATTAACATCCATCGTTGGATTATTCGTTTCCCCAATGACACCTTTAGCCGCATTAACTGCATTATCATACGCTTGTTTATTAGCTTGAGTTGCGTCAGTGTAGTTTTGACCTGATTTAATAGAATTATTATCCGCAACACTTTCTTTTAATTTTGTCATCGCAGTATTTAAAGCCGTAATGTTAGACTTAATTGTTTCAAGCGCAGCATGATTTTGAGCAGCATTAATTTGTTGCGTGAAATTATTTTGTTGTGCTTGGTTTAAGTTAGATGCACCATGTAATGTTGTTAACGCTGGCTGTCTATCTAATGTTAAACCTTGACGTGCTGTATTTAGTTGATCCTTAGCTTGGTTTGCCTCTGCCACTTTATCATTGATATTTTGGACAGTTGGGTTGCCATTCAACACTTGATTAATTTCAGTTAACTTTTGACGCGCTGCTTGTAATTTTTGGTTGTACGCATTTAACGAAGCGGTCGTCATACCTGTTGTATCTGTTGGTTGATTAATACTTTGTTCTAATTGCGTTTTCGCATTTTGAAGCGGTGTTTTATCTGGTGTTAATGCTTGACGCGCATGATCCAAATCAGATTTAGCTTGGTTTGCTGCAGACGTATTTGTATTAATTTGATCAACTGTCGGTGAACCAGCTAATACTTGATTGATTTGTTGAATCTTATTACGTGCAGCTGTTAACTTCGCATTGTATGCATTAATAGAATCTTGCGTCATACCAGTTGTACTTGTTTGCGTATCAATACTATGTTGTAGTTGATTTTTCGCATTTTCTAAAGGCGCTTTATCGACTGTTAAGCCATTACGTGCTTGATCAAGTGCTGATTTAGCAGCATTCGCTGCTGTCACGTTTTGACGAATCGTTGCAACATCTGGATGAGATGCCAGTACGCGATTAATTTCTTGAATTTTAGTTCTAGCTGCTGAAAGTTTTTCATTAAATGTAGCAACAGATGCGCTTGTCATACCAGTCGTACTCGTTGGCTGATCAATATCATTTTGCAACTGCGTTTTTGCAGTTTGTAATGGTGCCAAGTCTGGTGTTAATCCAGCAATTGCTTGTTTTAAGCTATTATATTTTTCTTCTACTTTAGCTTTTTCTGCGGCAATTTGTTGGTCTGTCGCGTCACCATTGTTAATAACATTTTGTGCATTTGTTGATTCTGTTTGACCCGCACGTTTAGCATTTTCATATGCTTGGATTGATGATTGTGTCATACCATCAGTAGTTACTGATTTATTAATTTCTTCATCAAGTTTCGTCTTAGCAGTTCTTAAAGTACTATTATCAGCTAAAGGTACTAATTGATTAATTGCTTGCGTTAATCGCTCATTGACACGATTTACATTTGTTAATGCAGATTGTACCTCTTGCACTGTTCTTATTGGCTTCTGAATGATAGCATTAGCGCTATTTTTAGCACTTGTTAAGTCACTTTGAAGTGCACGAATCGAATTATTATACGCAGTGATACTTGCTGGCTTCTTACCAGTCGTTGTACCTGTGCGATTCAATTGTTGCACTGCTTGCTCTAAGGCATGTGTATCTGCAGTTAAATCATGTTTCGCTTGGTTTAATGCTGTTAATGCGTTATCGACACGATGTTTTTCATCTGAAATTTGTTGTGCAGTTGCATCTCCATTGTCAATGATACGTTGTGCAGCTGTAATTTCCGATTCTGCTTCACGTTTCTTCGCATTATAGTTATCAATACTTTGTTGCGTCATACCCGCAGTTGATGGTACTTGGTTCACAGAACTTTGTAAGTTATTTTTAGACGTTACTAATTGGCTATTATCTTCTTTATTTTGAAGTAAAGCTTTAGCTTCATTTATCTTAGTTTGTGCTGCTTGGACTTTAGATAATGCTGCGTTCACTTGTTGTGGTGTTGCACGCTCATTATTAATCACTTGTTGCGCTTCTGTTTTCGCAGCATTGATTTGTTGTTGCGCATTATGCATTGCATTATTGTACTGCGTAATTGTACCTGGCTTTTTACCATCTGTACTCACTGGATCATCTAAATGATTTTTAGCTGTGATTAACTCACGTTTATCCGCTTTTGTGAAAATGGACTCTTGTACTTCTTCAGTACTGCCATCATTGTATGTTACTGTCACAGGAATCGTCGTTGTGCTACCACCAGCTAAATTAGTAGGCATTGCTGTGCCATTTTTAATCGTTGCAGTACGTTTATTAGCAACTTGAACTGCATTGTTAATTTCAGATGCTGTTACATTTGAACCATAATCTTTCACAATTTCTGTTGTGTTGACAGTATGTGCTGCCGGTGCAGTTAATGTACTTGGATTACTGCTTGCTGAGTGACCTGTACCTGCTTTCGGTGTAATGGTAATTGCTGAATTTGGCTTGATAGTATTGGCATTGAATGTCACTTTACCAGTTTGTGCATCTAACGTTACATAGTCAGGCTTATTCGCAATTGTCCATTGATTATTTTGACCACGAACAACATTAATTGTCTTACTATGTTCTGCACCATTACCCACTTTTTCAGTGTAAGCAATATCCATTGCTTGAGTTGGATTAATTAAATGCCCTGATGGATTATTAGGCGTGATATCAATATGACCATTTTGCCAAATCTTAGTAGTCGCTTGGTTCGGTTGAGGTGCGACAACTGTGAAATCATCACTACGTTGTTCGTCACTGATTGTTTCACCACTACCTTGTGTTGCAACAACTTGAATTGTATCAGCAGGATTGAAAGTACCTGCTGCAACAGTAATACCATTATTCGTTCCAACAATACCTGTTACATTAGTTGCTGATGCTTCTTTAACCCATGGACTCGTATTATTATGACGTGTAAATGTCGTCACAACACTGCCGTTACGTTTAATAACTAATTTATCAGCGTATGTTGTTACGTTACCGGCATGTGTATTCACTGTTTGGTTTGCTCCAGGTGCAATTGTAATCGCTCCTGCCGCTGTTTCAGTCACAGTTGGTTTCGCTGGTTGTACATCTTTTACTACAAACTTCGCTGGTAGAGATGTTGCAAATGTATGTCCATTATAGATAACATCATATTTCGCATTAACGACTTTAGCCGCATTCGGTTTATTCATTGCTGCCCAGTTTGCATCGTTTGTACCCGTTGCTGCATTATTCCATTTATACGTAAATCCATCAGTTGGTATACCAGTAGCGTTTTGCATATGTGCATATCCCGATGCTTGCGTACCACTTGCTAAAGTGCCACCAACTGTTGTTGTATAAGTAGTTTGAGGGAATTCAAATTGATATACGTTCACAGTTACAGGAACTCGTTTAGCAGCTGAAATACCCGGATATGTGACATCGACATTTAAATGTTGAACGCCTGCTTGTTGGTTATTTGGTTGTTGTCTATTTGCCCATGCTGCAGTGATACCATTTGTGTTTGTATTTGGATCAAATGTAATGTAGCTCATCGCATCCGTTCCATTAGTCAAATTTTGACCTTTCACATCACGTGATAGCGCCTTAGCATTAGCAACTGGATAAACTTTGACTGGAACTTCAACATTACGCGTACCTTGACCACTTGGTAATGTTACAACCGCAGTTTTATGAGTGTTACCGACTGTATTCTTCCATGTATCTGGATTATCGTGCCATGCGACCGTTGCGCCATGTGGTGGGTTTTGAATAAATCTTTCTACGTGTCCGAAATCAAAACCGTCGCCACCTTTAATAAATACAGCGCCTTCAGTAGTTGCTTGTAATTGTGGTGTTACTGTAACAGAAGCACTATCATTTGAATCAACAGATTCATTTCTTGTTACTGTAACAACTTGACCATGTTCGTCTTGCGTCGTATACGTCACATTGTTCATTGAAATTGAAGATTTCGCTTTAATTCCACCATTTGGTAACGCATCACTTACTGTCACAACCGAACTATAGCCACTGCCATGGATAATATTTGTAACATTTAATGGCGTATTGTCAGCTTTAAACAATTTAACCGTCGAGTTACTTAATACGTTATTAACTTTAACTTCTTGGTTTGTAAGACCTGCTTTATATGTTACAGAGTTGCCATCAATTCTCGGTGGGTCTGGTTTAACTTTAGATAAAATAGTTAATTCTTCAGTTTGTCTATTATCATATGTGATTCTAATAAGACGCGTTGATATACCTACAACATCTTTGTTAGGTCCATAAGTTCCCACAAATTGGAAATTCATATTTTGCGCATTTGTCGACCAAGAATTATTCACTGGCTTAACATATTGTTTTGCATCATACATATCTGAAACACCTGGGTATAAAACACCTCTGTCAGTTTCAAAGACATGTTTCGGTACAGTTCTTACTACTTTATATGTTGCTGTTTTCGTAATCGGCGTTGTTTCGCCATCAATTAAGATATGTGCAGTTACTGTTATATCTTCACCAATACGCGTATTATCTTTATTTGGCGCTTGTCCACTTACCCATGTAATAGTTGCATCTGGAATGGCACTACCATTAGATAACTTAAAGTAATCTGATGCACTAGAACCATTACCTGCTGGGAAGTCTTGGCCTTGTACAGTGTAATGCGAATGTGCAACGATTTCTGGAATGACATGCTTTACAGGTACAGTCACTGTTGATGTTGTTCCATCTTGATAAGTAACAGTTACTGTGACATTGGCATTATTTCCAGTACGACTCACATTACTAACTGTTTTACTAGTGATTTCATTTGCACTTGCTCTTGCATAACTTCTATTTGGTACTGTTTCAGTAAACGTCAATGAATTAATAATTGCTGTTTGATCAGCTTGTGATACTATCGCATTATTCGAAATATTAGCAATTCTCACTGGATTAGCAGCCGTTGATGATGTTCCAACTCGATATTTATCACGTAAAGGTTTAATTGTGACATTGTATGACGTTGTTGCAGTATTGCCGCTTGTATCAGTTGCCACTAAATTGATCGTTTTATTTGTAGCAGATGTCACATTTGGCGCTGTTGCAGAAACGTGCTGATGATTATTGTCAACAGTACCTGTAATTTGTGATGTATTTGGTACAGTTACAGATTGCACACCAAAGTTATCATTCGCTGTAATCGTATTGGTAAATGTTTCACCAGAGAATACTTGATGATTTGCGTAATTACCTACTGAAATAGTTGGATTTACTAGATCACTAGGTACAAAATAAATGTTAATAGCATCGGTAGTATTTCCCGTATTTTGATTTAAATGTTCAACATATTGTTTTGGTCCATATGGAGATAAGTATAACTGCGCTTTGTATACCGCATCAGCTGCATTATGCGTAGTATTATTTTTTACCACATGATCAATTGTAAATGCACCCGCACCATTAGCTGCCGGTTCATTGACACTAACAACAGTTGAATTACTATGGTTTGCACGAACATTTGAGTTTGTAATCGTTTGACCACCGAAACCATTCGTCGGGTTAATAATATCTAGAACTTGGATTACTTGTCCATTTAACGTATATTGACGTTGCCCATCTGATGAAGCATTTGCTTGTGAATATCCAGTTGGTCTATAGTTTGGTCTGCCACCAGCTTCAGCTTGAGTTTTCTCATTACCGGCAATGTTATTACGCAATCCAGGCACTGTCGTTGTTGCTTTTAACATCGTTAAAATATCATTCGTCGTAATTGGTGTACCTAATGTTGCATCATAGCGATAAATTAATGATTTATGATCATCAGACCATGATAAACCACCATCAGTTGGTCTACTAGCGATTTTCGCATTTGTCCAAGATACAGTATAATCTTGTGGGAAATTAACCCAACGTAAGAAATTCATATTAGCAAGGTTTGATGTAAACGATTTCGTTAATCGACCTTTATTAATATTGACAGTAACGGTACTCACATTGGCACCATTTGGTGTATTTGTAACCGATATATCTCCTTCTGCAAACGTAATCGCATCCCTATTGGCATTAATAAATGCTTGTTTTACTTTTGAAATTTCATCAGTAGTTAAATCATATGTTGATGTACGATATACACGTTGATCACCCTCTGGTTGTTTCACATCGATGATTTTCAAACTAATATATAAGTCTTCAGTGTCTTTATGATACGCGTTTGAAGCGACGATATGGTATAACTGTGTACCTGCATTCATTTGACTAACTTCTTGTGCTGTTGGAATCGTTCTGTCCGAAGTAATATTTGTAAATGTTCCATTTGGAATCGCTTGTCCATTACTTAAAGTGAAATATTGTTTAATATCACCTATACTAAATGATTGTCCTTTAGCAATTGTTACCGTTGCCGTTTTAGGTGCATTGGCAGTTTGATATTCAGGTTTCACAACTGGTTCGTATGTCATCACATTTGTAGCATCAAGCGTTGTTGATGAGCCATCACGGTAATGTAATGTGACATTACCATTATTATCAACTGTAACTGGATTTGATGAAGCTAAATAACCTCTTATATTTTGGTTTTTATTCATAAATGCAGTAATTATTCGTTGTTTTTCATCATTAGATACAGATGTCGGATTTACAACGACAACTTTTTCAGAATTTGCTAATACAATTGGATGCGCATCTTCACTAATTTTACCTACATGTACTGTCACATGTTTAGATTGACTATCATTTGTCGTATTATTGACATTATCTGTCGCTGACACTTTAAATGTAATATCACTGTTAAATGCCTGATTCATACTCACTCTACCAGTAATAGATAATGAGCCATTATTCTTATCCGCTTTAGTTAAATTTGATGTCCAACCATTCGGTAAAGTAGTAATAGTTGTATTTTTTATTCCAGAATGTCTATCTGAAACTCCCATTGTAAAGTTGACTTCATCACCACGATAATACTTTGCATTTAAGCCAACTGGATTATTAATTGTCGGCGGAATATCATCCGGCAAAATAGTAACCGCATTACTCATATTAGAAGCAACAACTTTATTGTAATAAATCAATGCTCTAATTTGTTTACCTACCGGAGGAATAAACACAGTATAGTCTTTTGGTTGTATTGTTATGGTATTATGCACACCATCAGGTGTACCAGTCGCCAGTATTGAATAGTTTGAAGGCATTTGGTCTGCTTCAGATCCACCATCTCTTGTTTGATCTGTTGGATAAACGATATAAACTAATGACGATGGGTCCAACGGAATATTCGTAACTGTAATTGGCACTTTTTGTAATGCTGTACCTCTTAGTTGTTCAGCAGTTGTAGTAATTGTTGGTGTATGTGGCTTAACACGTATTTCGAATAATTGTTCTTTACGGCCAAAACGTATTGTTCCAAAATAGTCACCCGGTAATAAATTACCAACCAATTCAATGTTACGTTCTCTGGCATTATTAGGTCTATTTGTCGAGTTTTCAATGTGTAACGTACGTGGAATACCTGTTATTTGCCAATCTCTATCTGTAAAATTTTCACTACTTGTTAAATTAATACGTAACGGTTGAATAGATGTTACGCTTCCACCTAAATTCACTGAAGCATTCCCTTGATTACCTGCATATACATAGAAGATTGGATGTCCTGCTTGTCTTGAAGCTGGTTTATCGGCAATATTTTGTGTGTCATCATTTTTATAAAATTTAATATTATGTTGAATTTCAGGTAATACCGTCAAGTTAACTGGTACTAAAGTTTCTGCGTTGCCATGACCATCTGGATAGTCAAATCCAATCATTAATCGTATTGGATTGCCAGTTCTAGCTGCCTGTTGTAGTTTATCATCAGTAAATAACTGACTTAATTGATATTCATTTAATGGATTAGTTCCACCATGTCTATATGCATTGGGATTCGCATTTGTTGGATAAAAACCTAACACTTTATTACTCGGTGTCTTAACATAACTTAATGGATCATCCATAAAGTCATCGATATTTAGGTTTGTACTTTCAAGTACTTTTTTAGTTTGAATGTTACCCTGACTTACTTCTACTCTTTTTGTTGTACCTAAACGATAAGAACGATTAACTACTTGTCTAAAACCATCAAGTCGTTGTTGGTGGTCTTGCGTTGATTCTACGTATAGTTGGCTATACATAAATAATTGATTGTATTCTAGAGCACGACCACCGGCTGCATAATACAATTTGTTCGTTGTTGGTCCTTGTGTTTTAAATGAAATCGTATAACTTGCATCGCCAGCACCAATAAAAGTATAAACTTTTGATGCACCAGGGGATTCTGTTGGTCTTTCACCATTAATATATCTAAACGTTTGTTCCCCTATAGCTTTAGTCGCAGCGGGTGCTCCAGCTTCACTGAAATAATCTCCTGCTCGCGCTAAGTCTCTCAATGTATTTACATGAACATCAGTCCAATCATAAATAACTTGTCCGCTTCTATTTCTAATTTTAAAGTCTCGCGAACGTGAGTCATTTACACCATATGGCCACATTTGTGGAAGTGGTTTGTAAGCACCAGCTCCCGCACCATTACTCCATTGTACATTCGTCCCGTCTGCATTCACTGTTACAAAGTCAGTACGTCCAACTGGCACTTGATCTGACGGTAAAGCAAACCAGAAAATCATATTTTCATGTGGTGCATGACCTTTGTTAAACTTAATTACCCATTGATATCCGTCTCCAGTTTGTTTCGCTGTGATCAGTACTATTTCTTTTGCAGCTGATGCTTTCAAAGTATTCCATGGGCTGTAGGAAGATAGAATGGCGCACCTTTGTTTGATGCATTAATATATGTACCTACAGGATACCCTGAACCGTCATTAGCATTTTCAACGTAGTATGAAGAGTCTGCATTTTGATAACTTGATACTGATCTAGGTTCTGCAGCTCTTGACTCAACTGAACGCGTTTGAATTCTGCTTGAGCGTCGGCTAGTTTGTTGACGTTGAGGCATAGTGCGGATCAATGCAACAGCTTGTTCCAATTCTTTATATGCAAGTTGCAAGTCTTTATTGTTTATTGGATCATTGCTTCCTAATAACGTATTAATCTTGTCAAAAATGCCTTTTACATAGTTAAATGTCCCAGAATCTGCATTTTCGCGGTCAATAAAGCGATAATCATGATAATTTGCATCAAAAAATGCTTGTAGTTCATTTCGGTCATGTTGTACGTTACCATTATCAGGTGAATCTGAAGCTGTGACTACATTTGCTTCATGATTTTCTACATGAGCCGCTTTATTGTCGTTTTCTTTTTTGTTAGCAGAACGACTTTCATTTTGTTCATGCTTGCTTTCCGCTTTAGCCGATTGTGTTGGCGTAGCATCTGCTGTATCTTTCTTTGTTTGCTTATTTTGAGATACTGCTTGTTCATTTTCAGTTGTAGATGATTGTTCTGCACTTACATCTACATGGTTTGTTTGATTAATATTTGGTTGCTCATTTTCATGAGTAGCAGATAATGATTGACCATTTTGTGAATTTTGAGAATTTTGTACTTGAGATTCTCGATTCTCAGTCTGTTCATTATTACTTTGTTGTTTCTGTTTAACCACGCTTGCTGGTTGATTTGTTTCAGCAGCATGTGCTTGTGATGTATTGAATCCTAAAAATACCAATGTCGCAATGACCGTTGAAAATGTACCAACGGTATATTTACGAATACTAAACTTTTGAATTTTATCACGATAATTCACAGCTATTGTTCACTCCTTATCTTGTTGTTATGTCTCTGTTGTGTTGTGAATGTATTTACTTTTGATTGCTTGTGTATTGTAATGCTCATTCCATTCTCATTTAAAAATTTAAAACGATGACGATTCAATACAATTTCGCAATCTATCCAAAAAGTATTGAAACACATTACAACTATGTGTTGAACAATTTATTTATGCTCCAGAATATAATAACACAAAATATATTGTAAGGTAAATTGAATTTGTGACAATTTATAATAATTATAAATAAAGTAGCGTAAAAGAGTAATAAAAAACCAATCCCTATGTTCATTTAAAATAATGACACATAAGAATCGGTTTATATTTTTGTTTAATATTGTAGCGACTTATATGATTTCAATTTAATTCTCAATTATCATAATTGAGTGTCGTTTTGTTTAGGCACAAGTAACAAAATGATAACGAATGATAAAATTCCCATACCTGCGTTTAACCATAATGCAATCATTGCACCTGTATAAATGTTTGTCATATTTGATACGATTGCATAAACTGCACCACTTAATGCGACGCCAAATGCTCCACCTAATGCAGAAGCCATTTTATAGATACCTGCAGCAACGCCTACTTTTTCTAACGGTGCATTTGCAATTGCTGTATCTGTTGTTGGTGTAGCATATATTCCTAGTCCTAAACCAAAGAATAAATAACCTATAACACAACAAATGACATACAATATTTCTGGCAAAAATGTTAATGAAATGAGACATTCTCCGACAATAAGAACTCCTGTTCCAATTAACATTGGTTTCTTGCATCCGAGTGTTTGAAGTAACTTTTCACCAACACGAATCATAATTAGTACCATTACTAAATAAGTGATTGATAAACTTCCTGCTTGCAATGAAGAATATCCTAAACCTCTTTGAACAAATGTGTTGGCTACTATTAATGTTCCCGCAACACCATTTAACAAAAAGTTTGAAGCTGTTGCACCTGTATAAGCTTTATTTTTAAATAATTTAAAATCGATTAAAGGATTTGTAGCACGCTTTTCAAGAACTATAAATAAACTAAAAGATCCAATTGCAATTGCTAATAAAGTGATAAAAAGAAGTGAGGTTACACCTAATTCTGATCCTTTAGTAATTAAAATGTTTAAACTGAGGAGCATAATGACTAAAAGAACCAGACCTTTAATGTCAAATTTATTTAGAGAAATCGATTTAGATTTAGTTTCAGGTGTGCCTTTAATAAGAAATAGCGCAATTAATGAAATTATAATTGATAGGATGAAAATCCAACGCCAACCTAAAAGCGTTGCAACTGCACCTCCAAAAAATGAACAAACACCTGAGCCGCCCCATGAGCCAATTGACCAATAACTTAAAGCGCGTTGTCTATCTTTCCCAATGTAATATGACTTAATAATAGACAAAGTTGCAGGCATAATACATGCTGCTGAAAGTCCTTGAATTAATCTTCCTAAAATAAGTAATAAAGGAATATTTGAAATAATGATTAATAATGAACCCAATATATTTAAGATAATACCAATGTTCGTGAGTTTAATTCTGCCATATTTATCAGCAAGACCACCTGCTCCTACTACAAACATTCCTGAAAATAAAGCAGTTATACTAACGGCGATATTTACCGTTCCAATATCTGTATTGAAACTATCTTCAAGTATTGGTACAACATTAACCAATGATTGTGCAAATAGCCAAAACGTTATTACACTTAAAACAATTCCTATTAACAACTTATTATTGCCTTCAAATGCCTCTCTTGACGGCTTTTCCATCTCTATTTGCCTCCCTATACTTTTGAAAACAGACAAATTCCATAACAGAAATTTGTCTGTTCGATAGAATAATTGAATGGTTTTTGATTTTAATGTGTAAAACTTTAAATTTATTAGTAGTCCATCCATTTATTCTCAATGCTAGTTATCTTACCTTATGCTGCTTTTTGTTTCTTCTTATAGTAATAAACTGGTATACCAAGTGCTGTGATTAGAATCCCAATAATTGCTAGTATAAATTGTGTAAACAGTGTATTAATTAATACAAATGATCCTGCCAAAATAGCAATTAAAGGTATGATTGGATATAACGGTACTTTATATGGTCGCTCCATATTTGGTTCACGTTTTCTTAAAATTATTACCGCAACAAATGACATACAATAGAACAACCAAATAACAAAGATTAACATGTTTGTAATTGTATCAAATGCTCCCATTGACATCATGATGATAGCGATTATAAGTTGTATAATTGCGCCAAACCATGGTGCGCCAGATTTTGTTAATTTTGCGAATAAGTGGCTAAATGGCAATAATTTTCTTTCAGCCATTGCATATGGTACGCGCATACCAGTCATAGTATAGCCATTGATCGTACCATAAACAGAAATTAATATACCAATTGTAATAATCTTACCGCCATTTTCACCAAATAATATTTTTGATGTATCTGAAGCTGCATTTAAATTACCAGCAAGTAGTTCAATTGGCAACGTTAATAAGAATGTAGCGTTAATTAATAAATACACAGCCATAATACAACCGATACCAACTGAAATCGCTAAAGGTAAATCGCGTTTAGGATTTTTAAGTTCCCCCGCAACATTTCCTACATGAATCCAACCATCATATGCAAACATAGTTGCTAATAAACCACTACCAATTGCTGTAAAGAAACCATTTCCTGAATTACCTGTAGTTGGAATTAATGAAAAAGTGATATCTCCAGATTGAAAAATACCAAAAATTACGATAACGATGATTGGAATCAGTTTAATTACTAATGTAACTGATTGTAAAATTCCACCTGCTTTTGAACCTAGGAAATTTATCAACACAATAGATAACGCAGATGCGATTGCTATTGGTATTAATGAACCTATAGATAAATGGAATAAATTAATTAACTGTGTCGCAAATACGATAGACAATGCTGCTACGTTTGCTGGAAAATAAATAAATGATTGTGCCCAGCCTGATAAGAAGCCCCAGAAATCACCGTATGTATATTCTATATACTTCGTTAAGCCACCTGTTTCAGGGATTGCAGCAGCAAGTTCTGCTGCTGTTAACCCCGCACAAATGGTAATGATGCCGCCTAGGAACCATACAAACAAGGCCATTCCTGCTGTTCCTGTTACTTCTGTTACGTTTGATATTTTAAAGAATACTCCTGAACCAATAACTGTCCCCATAACAATAGCAAACGCTGAGAAGAAACCTATATTTTTTTGTAATTCTTTACCATTTGACATAATTACACCTCATTTTTAAGATTAAATGTTTTAACCTACCACACCCTTGCTTGTATCTGCAATATTCAGTCCATGTTCAATGACACCTGAAACTCTAGTTAAGTCAACATTCCCGCCTGAAACTAATGCAACAACATTTTTATCTTCAAGCCATTTATTGTTTATTTTTCCACTTAAAATTGCAGCTGTTGGTAATGCGCCTGCACCTTCAGTAATAATTTTGGCACGCTGCATTAAATCTTTCATAGCATGTTCAATTTCTTCTTCAGTAACAAGAATAAATTCATCTACTAAATGTTTAACTACTTCATATGTTTGTTCACCAGGAACTTTTACATCACAACCATCTGCTATTGTGCTATCCACTCGATGTTCAGTTAAATCTCTCTTATAGAAAGACTCAGCCATACCATGAACATTCTCAGATTGAACACCGATAATATGAATTGAAGGGTTAAATGATTTTAATGCGGTGGCAATACCTGCAATTAATCCTCCACCGCCAACTGGTACGATGACTGTATTCACATTCCAAATATCATCTAAAATTTCTAAACCAATTGTTCCTTGGCCTGCCATTACAAACTTATCGTCATATGGATGAACGATTGTCATGCCATTTTCTTTCGCTAATTCTTCCATATAAAGTCTAGTTTCGTTAAAGTTTTTACCTTTTAAAATAACCTTTGCCCCATAGCCTTTTGTTGCTTGTTGTTTTGCTTGTGGTGCTGTTTCAGGCATTACGATAGTTGCATCAATGCCTAATAATTTAGCTGTTAAAGCAACACCTTGTGCATGGTTCCCAGCAGATGCTGCGATAATGCCTTTTTCTTTTTGTTCATCTGTTAAGTGATTAATTTTATTGCTAGCGCCTCTAAATTTAAAAGATCCTGTGAATTGCATATTTTCTAATTTTAGAAATACATTCCCTTTAGTTATACTTTGGCTTAAATACATTGATTTAATTAGAGGTGTTCGACGAATAAATGGTTTAATGCTTGCTTTAGCTTCTTCGATATCTCCTAAACTTACAATATGTGCTGTTTGTAATGTAACTGTGTTGGTTGTCATAATAATTACATCCTTCCGTTTTGTAAATTTTTAGTCCAAACTATAATGCTATATTTAAAATATTCATTTCACTCAATTTCATTTAAATTACTATCTATTCGATAACATTTAATATTTCTTTATAATCTAGGTCATGTGATGTAGCTAATCCTTGATTTGTCACTTGTCCTTGGTAAATGTTTACACCAGTACTTAAGGCTTCATTATCTTTAATTGCTTGTTCTAAGCCTTTGTCACAAATTTCTAATATATAATCAATATTTCCTTGTGCTAATGCCATTGTTGAAGTTCTTGGGACTGCTCCTGGTTGGTTTGGTACACCGTAATGAATCACACCTTCTTCTTCATACACTGGATCAGAAATTGTAGTTGGTCTAATTGTTTCAATAGTTCCACCTTGGTCAATAGCTATATCGATTAATACTGAACCTTTTTTCATTGATTTAACCATCTCACGAGTAACCAATTTTGGCGGTTTCGCACCTGGAATTAAAATTGTAGAAATAAATACATCTGCTTTTTTTATTTGTTCTGCTAAATTTTCTGGTGTTGATTTGACTACTGTGACATCTTTTTCTGCATACATGTCTTGTAAATATTTAATGCGATCATCGTTTAACTCGATAATGATTACTTTAGCATTTAGTCCCAAGGCAACATTTGCTGCATTTGTTGCTGCTACGCCACCACCGAAAATCACATATGTACTACCAGGTATATCCACATTTTCATGTACACCAGTCACTAAAGTACCTTGACCACCATGTTGTGCTTCAGAGTAGTAAGCTCCCATAATTGCTGAGCGTTGACCTGCTATAGCACTCATTGGCGCTAATAATTCTGCTTTTCCATTTTTTATAATGGTTTCACCACTAATAGCAGTAACACCAACTTCTTGCATTTTTTCTACTATTTCCTTTGAAGATGCTAAATGTAAGAATCCCCAGATGATTTGATCTTTTTTAAAATATTGATATTCACTTGTATGTGGTTCTTTTACTTTGATAACCAGATCTGCTTCCCATGCTTGTTCGTGAGTTACAATCTTAGCGCCTTCTTTTTCATACATATCGTCAGAAAATCCTGAACCAATGCCAGCATTTTTTTCTACAATTACTTTATGTCCTGCATCCGTTAACTTACGCACATTTTCGGGTGTGCAAGCTACACGTCCTTCACCTTGTTTTAATTCTTTGACTACTGCAACTAACATTTGCAACACTCCTTTTGATTTTGTGAATTATTTCACAATCATTTTATCTTGTGGGTATGCATATGTAAATACCATTAATTAATTATTCATATTTTATCTATAATTTGTTAATAAATATTTAATATATTATTCTTATTCTTAAATATTATGTGCAATTATACCATTATATTTATTTCTTATACTCCATTTGATTTATAGTTGCATTAATACATTGACTCAAAAACTAAATAATTAAATCTCTTTTTTAAATGAATGAAGTTGTAACTGTACTATTTTGTAGTGCATGGTAATTTATTTGGATGAAATATAATTCTTTAACTCTATTGATTAATCAAATATGTATCTATCAAAATTCGACTTATTTATTCACTTTGACATATCCAAATACGCAAAAAGACTATTTCTACCTTGTATCGATAGAAATAGTCTTTTTATACTTAATTGGTTTAATTTTTCATAAAATCTTATACTTTTTAAAAATGAGATGAAATATATTTTCCTGAAACATGTAATTCATGTTCGTTGCAAATTGATAAAATATGATTAAGCGTTGTTGCAAATGACATTTTCTCAAAAAGCGCTTCACTATCAATTGGTACTTGTGTGTGAATTTCAGCCAGTCGCTTCGATAAATATAGTTCATCTAAATTGTCATTAATCTTATTACGTTGTCCAGCTGATAATGCATCAATGTTTTCAACCACATTTTCAACGCTTTGATATTGCTGAATTAACTTAATAGCCGTTTTCTCACCAATTCCTTTAACACCTGCATATCCATCTGCTGTATCACCCATAAACGCTTTAATATCGATTAGTTGTTGTGGTTCAAGGTCATATTCTTCGTTAAAACGATGTAATGTATATCTATTATAAATGTTAAAACCTTTTTTAATTAGCCAAACTTCAACATTGTCATTAATACATTGCAGTAAATCTTTGTCGCCCGTAATAATATAGACATCGTTATCAGTTGAATATTGTTGTGCTAATGTACCTATAACATCATCCGCTTCATAGTTTTTAACGCCAATATTTACAAAGCCAAATTGCTCTGAAATTTCTTTAACATAATCAAATTGTGGTATCAATTCTTCTGGTGGTGCAGAACGATTTTGCTTATAACCATCAAACATATCATTTCTAAAAGTTGATTGTCCCATATCCCAACATACAGCTACATGTGTAGGGCGTATTTCATGTATTGCCGAAAAGATATGACGCACAAATCCTTGTATTCCATTTGTAGGTACACCTTGTGAATTGTACATAAATTGTTTATGAAGACTTGTAGCGTAGAAATGTCTAAATAATAGCGCCATACCATCTACAAGTAATATTTTATTTGGCATTTAAAACGTTCCTTCTTTCTTAATATAAAATAGTTTTCAGTTGTTGATGTTTATCTTTCAATTGATTGATAAGTGTTGTATCTAAATCAAATGCTAATAAATCGTTTATTTGCGTTTGAATATTAGCTTCAAAACTTTCAAATTGCGATTCAGCTTCTACAGCCATTTGCTTTACATATAATTCAAGCTGTTGCCTCAATAATCCCATTTGTGGTTGTAATAATCCTAACGTACTTTGACAAATTGATTCATGTATATCTCTTTGCCCATTTGGATTCAAAATTTTACGTTTTGTTAATTGTTTAGGCAATGCATTTAGCATATCATTGAAATCGATGTGCAATAATGGTTGCTCTATATTAGCTGATTCAAAGTTAAACTGAGGATTAACAATGACATGTAAATCTGCTAATTGTTGAACGATTGGGGCAATTTGCTCAGTGAGTTGCTTATTAAAGTATTTTTTTATACGTTCTGTAATTAAAGATTGCTCTAAAAACAATCGTTGATGAATTTGATCTAAGTATACTTTCGTAGACACTTTCTTTTCTTCATTAAAATCACTATTTTGCGTCATTTGAGAATTAAACACTGATTTAACATCGTCAAGTAGTTGTAATTTTAAACGTGCATTTAAATGATAAACTTGTTCTTCAACTTCGTTGTCTGTATGTTGTAGCGTCGCATCAATTAATTGATGTTGTAAACGCTGTTTATCTTTATAGTCTGTTAACCTTTGTTGGCGACGTGAAATATCAGCTTTATTTGTTTCGAATTCTGTAATCATCTCTACATAAGAACGATCCATTTGCTGAAGCTGATGAATCATTTGTTGTTCTAAAATTGATTTAGAATCAACATCAACAAATTGTTGTATGCTTTGTTTTAATTGATCAAT
Organism: Staphylococcus sp. EG-SA-17; assembly: GCF_017151845.1. Lineage (NCBI taxonomy): Bacteria > Bacillati > Bacillota > Bacilli > Caryophanales > Staphylococcaceae > Staphylococcus > Staphylococcus sp. EG-SA-17. The sequence continues at coordinate 76,268 of NZ_JACVZO010000002.1, read as the reverse complement.
GCCCTTATCTTCAGCTTGCAATGCATTTCGACTTGATACAGCAAAAATGTCTGATTGTAAGTGTACTTGTCTTAATGCATCTGATACATATGTTTCAACCGCTTCAAGATCATCTTGACTTTCTGCTAAATCAGCAGCATTAATTACCATTTTAAATGCTTGGTTTTCATTCAACTGGTTCATATCTTTCATGTGTTCTATAAACGCCTTGTCATTATCAGTAAATGAATGATTAAAATAACTCACATACAATATTAAGTCTGAAGAAGTTAAAATTTGCTCTGTTTCATTTGTATGCCTTTGGTTATTTGAGTGTAGCCCTAAGGAATCAACAATTATTTTACCTTTTAACCAATCATGCATTAATGCAATGTGTACTGTTTTAACAAATGTTGCATATTCATCTTCTGCACTCCACTTTTTCAATTCTTGTTGATTAATGGCATGTTTTTCTCCGTTTTCCAACATACTGACATACAATTTATAATGTTTTTCAACTGCATGAACAAAAGCGAGTTGATTTTTATTTAAATGTGATTTTAACTTTTCTAAATCTGAATTAATAAAGTCTTCTATAGTTGAAAAAGATATATCTTGGTATTCAACTACTGCATTAATTTCATCTAATAATTGCGATTGTGATTTTAGCGTTATATAACTCTCGTCTCCATAAGATATTTCTGTAGTAGCTGCTGTAGTAGGATTTGGAGAACTGACTAAAATATGCTCGCCTAATAATGCATTTATCAAACTACTTTTACCCGCACTAAATGTTCCAAATACGCCTATTTTTATTAATTTATTATCTATACGTGTTAATGTTTCGTGGATATCCTGCTTTGTACGCTTGAACAAAGGCACATCCGAAATTATATCAAGTGCTTTTTGAATATCTATAGACATATTTGTTGTAGCGGTATTCTGATTTAGCTGTTGATTATCTCGATTACCCTGAGCATTATCAGTAGCCACTTGATATGTTGTCTCTTGTCGATCTACTAATTTATCTAGAGATTCATCTAAATGAATATAGTAGTGACGATAATTCTTAGTCGTCAATGACTGACGCAGCTCATTTAATTCTGTATAACGTTGATATTCTTTTAAATCATCACTTTCTTCTGTTGGTAATTCATCTGCCTGCACATTTTCTATAATTTCTTTAAAAATCGGTGTTGACTGTTGTTCAACGTATTTCTTAATGGCTTTAACCACTTCGTCTGAAAATGTAAGTACATAAGTATTGCTGATTGATGTTTGTGGTTGATATAAAGCTTCAATCATTTCCGACTTAACGTCATAATGCTGATTTAATACTTTATCTGAAGCTTCTTTTTTATTGATAAAACGTGTAACAAATGACATATCTTCTCGCATTGGTTGACGAATTTGTTGATTAACATGTTCTTGTAACGCATCTGTCGCTGTTAATAATCGCTGTTGTTGAATTTGTAGCTTTTTCTTCTTTTTATTAAAAAATCCGCCAACATTAAAGTCTTGAGACATACTTTCCAAATAACTTCGTAACATTTCTCTCATATTATGCGGCATAATGTATGCATTTTCTAAAATATTTTTACGCTTATTCTTTAAAAATGCCATTAATTCATCTGGATTATTTAAAAGTTGTGCCTCTTCACTAATTGCTTGATGCTGTTGACTATTTAAAAATGCTTGTTCAAACTCTGCTTCTTCGATACCCAAATCTTCTAATACTTCCTGAATTTCAGACTGAATATAATCTAGCTGAGCTTCGGTAATATATTCAACCGTTCTTAATGTATAATCCTCTATTGTTTCTCTATGTTGATCTAATGAAACTAGATAAGTTGATAATACTTCAAGTTCATTTTCAGGGTGATCAAATTTAGATACATAAAAGATGCGTTCTAATTTAATGCCCCAATCAGCAATTGATTTTTCAACTCGAGATTTAAACGTAGAGAATGACAATTCATCGTCTTGATGCTTGTCAATTTGATTAATGATAAACACAACAGGTATTCCAACATCATTTATATGCTTCATAAACTTAAAGTTAAGTTCAGATTGAACGTGGTTATAGTCAACCGTATAAAATATCATATTGCTTGTATACATATATTGTTCTGTTATTGACTGATGTGATGCAACATTTGAATCAACACCTGGTGTATCTTGCAACGTAAACCCATTTTCAAATTTAGTTGATTGAAAATTAATTTCTACAGATTCAACGTCGACATTTTGGCGATTCATTTCCCTTACTTCATCATAATTAGATAATTTGGCATACGTTTGATTCGGCAAATTAGCAATAATATCGTGATTGTCTGAAACTGACACGATAGCAGTATTACTTGTCGTTGGTACAGGTGAACTTGGTAAGATATCTTGTTCAATTAATAAATTTATCAGTGTCGATTTACCTGCAGAAAAATGTCCAACGAACGAACATGTATATTGCTGCAAATATACTTTCTTAATTACTTGGTTAATTGTATGTAAAAGTGCTTCATTTCGCGACTTTTCAACTTCTTTTTTTAATTTATATAAAAGATCTAATTGTTCTTTATTAATCATGTTACTTTCCCCTTTGGTTCGTTCACATAGAAATGCTTGCTTGTTAAAACGAATTCATACAATATCGATATCCATTTAAACAAAGATCGTTGAATGGCTCGCATTGTATTATGTTTAAATTTTATCATAGCTGCTTGATAAAACATACGAATAATCAATTTTCTTCAAACATTCCAACTTAAAAGTTCATTTTTCTAAATATCACAAATCATCGTTAAATTTTTCTAGAAAATAAATATTGTCACAGTTTGTTCACACACGTCACAGAATTGACACCGTATAATAGCCAATTGGGAGGGAAATATGAAAAATACATTTAATCCATTACAAAGATTACATTTCTATGCAGCAATATTTATTGCTCCACTGTTAATCACTTTAACCATTTCGGGCATTGGTTACTTGTTCTTTCCAGAAGTTGAAAATAATATTTATAAGAATAAGTTTTTTGGTGACAGTGATGTAAAAACGCATCAAACATTAAATGATGCAGTACATCAAGTTGAACAACAATATGAAGGATTCTTTGTAAGTAAAGTTAGCATACTTGATGAACCATATAACAAACGAATTACACTGAGTGATATGGCAGGAAATCAACGTTACGTCTTTCTAGATCGTAACAATCAATTTGTTGCAGATCAAAATGCGAAACATACGTATTCTAATGTGATGCGAAGTATACATAGTTCTTTGTTTACTGAAAATACTATTATTAATTATTTAGTAGAGTTAACCGCATGTTGGACGATATTCATGATTTTATCTGGTACTTATTTACTCATTAAGAAGCATTTAATTTCTAACAAAAGTAAGGCACTTCGTTGGCAAAAGTGGCACGCAATGATTGGAGTTATCATTGCAATTCCAGTATTTGTATTAGTCATAACTGGATTGCCATGGTCTGGTTTTATGGGTAGTAAAATTGCCGGTATGATGGACACAAACGGTGACCTTGGTCAAGGTGAATTAGCGATTAATCCACCTAAATCAGATTTGAACGAATTACCTTGGGCTACACGTAAAAATAAACAGCCAGCTTCATCCGAAAAAGGTTCAAGTGGTCATCATGGTAATGCAGCAATGCCTCAAACCAAATTAGATTATCAAATATCTATTGATAAGGTCGTTGAACAGGCGCAAAAATCTGGTATTAAAAAGCCGTTTTCAATCGTATATCCAAGTGATAGAAATGGTGCCTTTATTGTATCTAATACTAGTAATTCAGGTGTTACTGGGCTAGATGTATCACCTTACAAGGAACAAACACTTTATTTCGATCAATATAGCGGTAAAAAGTTAGGTACGATTAAATATGATGACTACGGTATTATTGCTAAATGGTTTACATGGGGCATTCCGCTTCACGAAGGTCATTTATTCGGCATTTTAAATAAAATCATTAATTTATTTGTATGTATCGCTTTATTAGTAGCCATTGGCATGGGGTTTGTCTCTTGGATAAAGCGTACAAAAAATACTGCAGTAAAAGTACCACATCGCGTAAAAAAACCAGCATCTATATCACTCATAATATGTTTAATTGTATTAGGATTATTAATGCCATTATTTGGATTATCACTTATCCTTGTATTTATAATTGAATTAATATTATATATTAAAGATCGTCGTGCTAAACAATAATGCACTTAAAGTTTTGAACTGACGAAATTTACAAAATGATTCTCGACACTATAATTACTTAAAACGGGTTCTATAATAAATCGTACTGATGAAAAAGTTTTTTACTTTTCCATCAGTACGATTTTTTGAATTTGAAGATAAAAAAGCATCTAAAACGCATAAGAAGATAACTCTACTTCTTCCAAATTACGTTATAGATGCTTTTTTATTAATTCATATGCATGTCGTGAATTTTCATCATTAAACCGTGTGGGACGTCATCATGTTTAACAATCTCTTGTTTATAAAATGTCTTCCCACCATCTTTAGAAACTAATTTTACAAAGTCTCCTTTTTTCGGCTTGAAATCATTAGATGGTTCTACTTTGATATTATGTTTGACTAATCCATCTTTTTCACTGACAACTTTTTCTGCATTTGTATTACTATTCATATAACCAAAATAAGTCGTTTTTTGACTAGAAAAAATCATTAAACATACAACGGCAATACCAATAACAACCAATGCTATAGATAAACCTAGACCCATTTTTTTACCCATTTATAGACTCCTCCATTTTTCAAAAATACCTATTATCATGAGAACATAATTATTACTAATTTTAGTCACGCATTATAAACACTTTAGTTTTCGATAGTTTTACGTTCTGTCTTTTTACCCCAGTATTGATAATAAGTACATTCTATATATCCATTAAATAACTTACGTCGCTTCGTTGCTTTACGATCTACTAAATATTCAAATTCTTTATTACTTGTTAAAATGTATGTAGATAAAAATGGATGTTGTTTCATTAGTTTACCAATATAACGGTACATTTCTTCAACTTCTTCACGATCACCAATACGTTCACCATATGGAGGATTTCCAATTAACGCCACCGGTTCTTCTGTATCAATTGTTAATGTATTGACATCTTTTACACTAAATTTAATAATATCAGACAACCCAACTTCTTCAGCATTACGCTTAGCAATCTCTACCATTTCTGGATCAATATCAGAAGCATATACTTCGATTTCCTTATCATAATCAGCCATCTTATCCGCTTCATCACGGTAATCATCATAAATATTTGCTGGCATGATGTTCCATTGCTCTGATACGAATTCGCGATTAAAACCAGGTGCGATATTTTGAGCAATTAAACAAGCTTCTATAGCTATAGTACCTGAACCGCAAAATGGATCAATTAAAGGTGTATCACCTTTCCAGTTTGCGAGACGGATTAAACTTGCTGCCAACGTTTCTTTAATTGGTGCTTCACCTTGTGCTAATCTATATCCACGTCTGTTCAAACCAGAACCTGATGTGTCGATGGTCAATAATACATTATCTTTTAAAATGGCAACTTCAACAGGGTATTTGGCACCTGATTCATTTAACCAACCCTTTTCGTTATATGCACGACGTAATCGTTCAACAATAGCTTTCTTAGTTATCGCCTGACAATCTGGCACACTATGTAGTGTTGATTTAACGCTTCTACCTTGAACTGGGAAGTTACCTTCTTTATCAATAATAGATTCCCAAGGGAGCGCTTTGGTTTGTTCGAATAATTCGTCAAACGTTGTTGCGTTAAAACGTCCAACAACAATTTTGATTCGGTCTGCTGTGCGCAACCATAAATTTGCCTTTACAATTGCACTTGCGTCTCCTTCAAAAAATATACGACCATTTTCAACATTTGTTTCATAGCCTAATTCTTGAATTTCCCTAGCAACAACAGCTTCTAATCCCATCGGACAAACTGCAAGTAATTGAAACATATATGATTCTCCTTTTATACAGGTATTTTATTCTTAGCTTGTGTTTTTTATACATTTCCAACAAATTTAATCGCTGATACATTAACGCATTCGCTTATTATTTTAAAACAAGGCAGTGTCATTATATCAAGACAAGGCGTTAATTTTAAGTGTTCTTTTCATGAAAAAAGCTCTCCATCATCTAGGAGAGCTAAACTAGTAGTGATATTTCTATAAGCCATGTTCTGTTCCATCGTACTCATCACGTGCACTAGTCACACTGGTACTCAGGTGATAACCATCTGTCTACACCACTTCATTTCGCGAAGTGTGTCTCGTTTATACGTTGAATTCCGTTAAACAAGTGCTCCTACCAAATTTGGATTGCTCACTCGAGGGGTTTACCGCGTTCCACCTTTTATATTTCTATAAAAGCTACGTCACTGTGGCACTTTCAAATTACTCTATCCATATCGAAAGACTTAGGATATTTCATTGCCGTCAAATTAATGCCTTGATTTATTGTTTCATCAAGCACGAACACTACAATCATCTCAGACTGTGTGAGCATGGACTTTCCTCTATATAATATAGCGATTACCCAAAATATCACTTTTAAAATTATAACATAGTCATTATTAGTAAGACAGTTAAACTTTTATATTTAGTAATTATTTACCAAATACAGCTTTTTCTAAGTTTGAAATACGTTTTAAAATATCTACATTATTTGAAGATGTATTTGTTGTTGTATTATTCGAAGAAAAACTTTTATTGTCCTGAGGTCTAGATGTTGCTACACGTAGTCTTAATTCTTCTAATTCTTTTTTAAGTTTATGATTCTCTTCTGATAATTTTACAACTTCATTATTCATATCGGCCATTTTTTGATAATCAGCAATAATGTCATCTAAAAATGCATCTACTTCTTCTCTTCTATAGCCACGAGCCATCGTTTTTTCAAAATCTTTTTCATAAATATCTTTTGCTGATAATTTCAATGAAACATCTGACATTTTTTCCACCTCATTAGAAACTTTGATCTTCAGACCACTGTAAGTCATTGATGAATGCTGTTAATTCATCGAACGTCACAATATCACAAGTATAGTTTGTTTTATCCATAAAATCAACTAACATCTGCTTGAAGAACTTAGGACTCGCCTCTTGTTCCTCATCATAAATGAGCAATGTTTGGTCCGAATGTTCAAGCATAAATTGATCTGCTTGTTTAAATTGAAAAGGACCTTGATACGGCGTATGAAAAATACTATCAACATAATCTGCATGCTTAATTATGTTGGCATACTTACTTTGATTATGTTCATTCCACTTTTCTGTATGTCCTTGGAACGGTGTAATTACAGCAAACTTTAACGAATCATATGTTCGTTGTAATTCAATAACAACTTCTGCAGTCCATAATTCTATACCCATTTGCCCTTGTATTAACACCCATTCTAATCCTTCATCCAACAGTTGTTCAATTTTATGTTTTATAAATTGTTTTAAATAATGTACTTCAGGTGCGTCATCTTTAAAAATGTTTAATTCGAATGATTTGTAACCTGTTACATAAACTGTTTTAACCATGAGTACCCTCTTTTGTTACGCCATCTAATATATTTTGTAAATCATATTGAACACTTTTAAGCTTTTCAATAAATAACTTTCGACTTGTTCGCTTAAAATGACATTCGACAGAAAGTTGTTCAATGTTAGCAATCAGTAGCTCAAATTTCCTTGAATTCATATAAGGTACTTCTATAATAAATTCACGATGTAATTTGATCTCATTGAGCATGCTATCAATATGTTCAGTATATGGCTTTACAGTTTGGTAAAAATCATGATCTTGTTGTTGTGATTTCACATTTTCAAAATTTTGTTGCATGTTGTTAACTTCATAAATTAGTGATTCGACTACATCATTCATGAGGACGCCTCCTACATTTTTTAATTTATCACAATATACTGTATTCGTCATGTTTTAACACTCTATATAATTTGATTTAACTATTTTTTAAATGTGTTATCTGTTAAATCAAGTAAATCTAAAAACTTCCTATATAAATACAAAATTTTATCGTGTATGTTGTTATACGATGAAAATACTTATAATCTAATAAAATCATTTAAATCAAATACACCCCTGCTGATTAACAACACATACTTGTACTTGCCTCAAAAATAATAATTACTGATCATGATTCGACTTTTATAACAAAATTCAAAAATATTGTAATGAGTATTCATTTTTATAAGCAAAACTTTTCAATTAATTAAAATTGTGTGTAAAATTCCAACATTAACGGTAAATGTATTATAATATTATTGTGTTAATGCTGAAATCACGTTAAAATAAGCTTTGGTGTATTGTGTCTTTCGCATTTATACTAATTTAAGTTTGGTGTTTCACTATAATGTTGTGTATAATAAACAACGTTTACTACCAAACTTGTGTGGTGAAATTTATGAATTATCCAAATGGTAAACCATATCGTAAAAATAGTGCTATAGACGGAGGGAAAAAGACCGCTGCCTTTAGTAATATTGAGTATGGTGGACGTGGTATGTCACTTGAAAAAGATATCGAACATTCAAATGCGTTTTATCTTAAAAGCGACATTGCAGTTATTCACAAAAAGCCTACGCCGGTACAAATAGTTAATGTCAACTATCCCAAACGGAGTAAAGCTGTGATTAACGAAGCTTATTTTCGTACACCTTCAACAACTGATTACAACGGCGTTTATCAAGGTTATTATATTGATTTTGAAGCAAAGGAAACTAAAAACAAGACGTCCTTTCCTTTAAATAATATTCATGATCATCAAGTCGAACATATGAAAAATGCATATCAACAAAAAGGTATTGTGTTTTTAATGATTCGTTTTAAAACGCTAGATGAAGTTTATCTTTTACCCTATTCAAAATTCGAAATATTTTGGAAGAGATATAAAGATAATATTAAAAAGTCTATAACAGTTGATGAAATACGAAAAAATGGTTACCATATTCCTTATCAGTATCAACCAAGATTAGACTATCTAAAAGCAGTTGATAAGTTGATATTAGATGAAAGTGAGGACCGCGTATGACGGAAAACAAAGGATCTTCTCAGCCTAAGAAAAATGGTAATAATGGTGGGAAATCCAACTCAAAAAAGAATAGAAATGTGAAGAGAACGATTATTAAGATTATTGGCTTCATGATTATTGCATTTTTCGTTGTTCTTTTACTAGGTATCTTATTGTTTGCTTATTATGCTTGGAAAGCACCTGCTTTTACCGAAGCTAAATTACAAGATCCGATTCCTGCAAAGATATATGACAAGAACGGAGAACTTGTTAAAACATTAGATAATGGCCAAAGACATGAGCATGTAAATTTAAAAGACGTGCCGAAATCAATGAAAGACGCAGTACTTGCAACTGAAGACAATCGTTTCTACGAACACGGCGCACTTGATTATAAACGTTTATTCGGTGCAATTGGTAAGAACTTGACTGGTGGATTTGGTTCTGAAGGTGCCTCAACATTAACACAACAAGTTGTTAAAGATGCATTTTTATCACAACATAAATCTATTGGACGTAAAGCTCAAGAAGCATACTTATCATATCGTTTAGAACAAGAGTATAGTAAAGATGATATCTTCCAAGTATATCTAAACAAAATTTACTACTCTGATGGCGTAACAGGTATTAAAGCTGCTGCTAAGTATTACTTTAATAAAGATTTAAAAGATTTAAACTTAGCGGAAGAAGCTTATTTAGCCGGTTTACCTCAGGTTCCAAACAACTATAATATTTATGATCATCCAAAAGCTGCTGAAGATCGTAAAAACACTGTTTTATACTTAATGCATTATCATAAACGCATTACAGATAAACAGTGGGAAGATGCTAAGAAAATCGATTTAAAAGCGAACTTAGTAAATCGTACTGCTGAAGAACGTCAAAACATTGATACAAATCAAGATTCTGAGTATAATTCATACGTTAACTTTGTAAAATCTGAATTAATGAATAATAAAGCATTCAAAGATGAAAATTTAGGTAATGTATTACAAAGTGGTATTAAAATTTATACAAACATGGATAAAGATGTTCAAAAAACATTACAAAATGATGTTGATAATGGTAGCTTCTACAAGAATAAAGACCAACAAGTTGGTGCAACGATTCTTGATAGTAAAACTGGTGGTTTAGTTGCTATATCTGGTGGACGTGATTTCAAAGACGTCGTTAACAGAAACCAAGCAACAGATCCACACCCTACTGGTTCATCTTTAAAACCTTTCTTAGCGTATGGACCTGCCATTGAAAATATGAAATGGGCAACAAACCATGCGATTCAAGATGAATCTTCATATCAAGTTGATGGCTCTACATTTAGAAACTACGATGTGAAGAGTCACGGTACTGTATCAATTTATGATGCTTTACGACAAAGTTTCAATATCCCAGCTTTAAAAGCTTGGCAATCAGTTAAGCAAAATGCTGGTAATGATGCACCTAAGAAATTCGCTGCCAAACTTGGCTTAAACTACGAAGGCGATATTGGTCCATCTGAAGTACTTGGTGGTTCTGCTTCAGAATTCTCACCAACACAATTAGCATCAGCATTTGCTGCAATCGCTAACGGTGGTACTTATAACAACGCGCATTCAATTCAAAAAGTAGTTACTCGTGATGGTGAAACAATCGAATACGATCATACTAGCCATAAAGCGATGAGTGATTACACTGCATACATGTTAGCTGAGATGCTAAAAGGTACATTTAAACCATATGGTTCTGCATATGGCCATGGTGTATCTGGAGTAAATATGGGTGCTAAGACAGGTACTGGTACTTACGGTGCTGAAACTTATTCACAATATAATTTACCTGATAATGCAGCGAAAGACGTGTGGATTAACGGCTTTACACCTCAATACACTATGTCAGTGTGGATGGGCTTCAGCAAAGTTAAACAATATGGTGAAAACTCATTTGTGGGACATAGCCAACAAGAATATCCACAGTTCTTATATGAAAATGTGATGTCAAAAATTTCATCTAGAGATGGCGAAGACTTTAAACGTCCTAGCTCAGTAAGTGGTAGTATCCCATCAATCAATGTTTCTGGTAGTCAAGATAACAACACTACAAATCGTAGTGCACACGGTGGTAGTGACACATCAGCAAACAGCAGTGGTACTGCACAATCAAATAACAATACTAGATCTCAACAATCTAGAAACAGCGGTGGATTAACAGGTATATTCAACTAATCCACTCAACATAAAATCCTCAGTTATACCATATTTATGGTGTAGCTGAGGATTTTTTTATAAGTATTCATACGCTATTGCTATATTAGTAGAAACCGTAAAATCAGACATTCACATACATTTTGAAACATCTAAATAGTCTTTCATATTCACATCTTTAGCTATGTAAAATTATTGAATTTCAATAAGTGGTTGTTCCCATTTTTAAAATTATGATTATATTTTCTCATAATCATCTTAGACGTTATTTTAAATTGATATGTTTATCAATTCCCTGAGTACGTTAATCAGTGAAATATCAACATGTTTGCAACATATTTTCACAATCATAGATATAAGAAATCCACCTACGATTCGAAATAGATATCTTAAAGCATACCTCAAGATATCCATTATGATGTAGATGGACAGTTTTTATATTAAGACGTTGTAATGACACGACATCTAACATAAATACAAATATGTGTGCATGAATTAGTCTTATATCTTTTTAACATTAGAAAATGATCAAACTTGTCTATACCTGCTTATTCTTTAACCTTGTTTGATAACTAGCATTCATTTTAATCAATTCAGTTTTAAAGGTCTTCATTTGTCGATAGCCCATAAAATGATATTTACGTTCAATCATATAATCATATCTTTCTTTAAAATTCATTGGCACAACAGGATATTGATTTAAATTATCAAAATCAATATTGCCAGTGATGTCATTAACCTGCTTAAAATAATCAATAATTTTACTATGGTATTCATCCAAGTAAGGTTTTGCTTCACTAGAACCTAATGTCTTATTTTTGGCAAATACATCAATCTCTTGTTCTAAATTATCAAATACCTCTTTTGTAATATTTGTCATATTATCACGCTTCTTTCAAACTAGCTTTATAACGTTTTTGTCCTTCTCTACAATCTTCTAATAGTGGACAAATATCGCATTTAGGTTTTCGGGCTAAACAGTGGTATCTTCCAAAGAAAATGAGTTGATGATGGCTCCTATTCCATCTATCTCTAGGTATGACAGAACATAAACGGTCTTCTACCTGTCTCACATTATCTTTCCAACGATTAATACCTAAGCGTTTAGAAACACGTTCTACATGCGTATCAACAGCTAACGAAGGTTCATCAAATGCTACACTCATGACTACATTAGCAGTTTTACGTCCTACACCTGCTAAACTTTCTAATTCCTTATGTGTTTGTGGTATTTCTCCATTAAATTGATCAATCAAAGATTGACAAAGTTTCTTAATATTCTTAGCTTTGTTACGATACAGACCGATAGAACGAATATCATTCATAAGTTCTTCATCACTGACTGCCAAATAATCTTCAGGCGTTTTGTATTTTTTAAACAGCTCAGTTGTTACTCTATTTACTAGAACGTCTGTACATTGCGCTGACAATAATACAGCAATAGTTAATTCGAACGGATTATCATGTTTTAATTCACATTCTGCATCCGGAAACATATTTGCTATAACATCAATCATTTCTAATGCTTTTTTCTTACTTACCATCAAGGTTCTCCCCGTTTAACCAATCAAATTTAGGTACCGTTTTAACTGTGTGCGTCATTTTCGGTTTATTGAATTTTTCTCTTATTTTTCTAGAATCGTCAATTGTTTTAACATTGTTTTTCTTCCAATTAAGTAAAATACGATCCATATATTTAAAGCTAAGTTTATTCAAACTATTCGCCTCGTCTAATGCCGCTTGTATAATTGCAGTATCGTGTTTATCAACATCAATCCATTGATTTAACGTTTCTATTTCATATGGAGATAACGGCCTTGCAAATGTATCCTCTAAAACTCTAAATAATTGTTTAAATTTTTCTTTACTATTTTGCTCTTTCGTTTCCATACTTTGTTGCTTCAATATATGACTTAATTTTTCGAAAAAAGGATCTAGATTCATATATTCGGTAAATCTACCTTCTTCATCTTTTTGAACTTGTAATTCTAGCAATTCACGTTGTATCAAATTTTGAATAACCATTGTAATATCACGTGGTTGCATAGTTGAGCCCTTCTGAAGTAATTCAATTGAAGGCTGTTTATTTGATGTTTCGGAAGCATAAATCAATTTAAGCAAAATGACTAAATCTTGCTCATCTAAACCTAAGTCACTGTAATGGTCTAATAATTCTCTTCGTATCACTACAGGTCTTGCTTTTAATTGATATTTATCCATGTTCGTGCCCCCTTTTAAATTTAACCATTACTTAATAGTATAAATCATTTTCTTTAATTTTCGACTAAAATGCTTAATATATTTAACTAGTAGCAAACAAATTTTAAATAACAGTATTTTTTAAAACTAGATTTTAACAATGAACTTTATGGATAATCAGATGAACTATTTATTTTCCAAATATAGTTACTAAACAAAAGTTTGTTCATGATTAATATAAGCCGTTATCAATCTTCATTTTCCAAGCATAAATCGCCCAGCTATTAATATAGGCTGGACGATTCTTTTTATTATCATAATATAAATATTAAGTAACGATCCTAAAACTTATGGATATAAACGGTTTAATAATCTTGGGAATGGCGCAGTTTCACGAACGTGTTCAACACCAGAAATCCATGCTACTGTACGCTCTAAACCTAAACCAAATCCACAGTGTGGCACACTACCATAACGACGTAAGTCTAAGTAGTAACTATATGCTTCTTCGTCTAATCCATGTTCTTTAACGCGTTGTTCTAACAATTCTAAGTCATCCACACGTTCAGATCCACCTATAATTTCACCGTATCCTTCAGGTGCAATTAAGTCTGCACATAATACAGTTTCTTCATTTTCAGGATTTGGTTGCATATAGAAAGGCTTAATTTTAGTTGGATAATTAGTAATAAACACCGGTAAATCATAATGATTAGCAATGGCTGTTTCATGTGGCGCACCAAAATCTTCGCCCCATTCAATATCATCAAAGCCTTCTGCTTTTAAGAATTCAATTGCATCATCATATGAAATTCTAGGGAATGGTGTCGCAACTTTTTCAAGTTTTGATGTATCACGCTCTAACATTTTCAACTCTAGTTTACAATTTTCTAAAACTGATTTTACAACATGTGTTACATATTGTTCTTGAATTTCTAAACTTTCAGCATGATTTGTGAAAGCCATTTCCCCTTCAATCATCCAGAACTCGATCAAGTGTCTACGTGTTTTTGATTTTTCAGCTCTGAAAGTTGGACCAAATGAAAATACTTTTCCGTGTGCCATAGCTGCAGCTTCTAAGTATAACTGACCACTTTGAGATAAAAACGCATCTTGATCAAAGTATTTAGTATGGAATAATTCACTTGTACCTTCTGGCGCACTTGCTGTCAAAATTGGTGGATCAACCTTTGTAAATCCATCTTTGTTGAAAAATTCATACGTTGCACGAATAACTTCATTTCTAATTTTCATTACAGCATGTTGTTTTTTAGAACGTAACCATAAATGACGGTGATCCATTAAGAATTCTGTACCATGATTTTTAGGTGTAATCGGATAGTCATGCGCTTCTGAAATAACTTCAATTGATTTCACTTGCATTTCGTATCCTAAGTCAGAACGATTATCTTCTGTAATTGTGCCTGTAACATATAGAGATGATTCTTGAGTAATTTCTTTCGCAAGTTTGAATACCTCTTCATCAACTTCTGATTTAACTACTACGCCTTGCATAAAGCCTGTTCCATCACGTAATTGTAAAAAGGCGATTTTACCACTTGAACGTTTATTTGTTAGCCAAGCACCAATTGTAACGTCTTGGTTTAAATGATCTTTCGCTTGTTTAATCGTTGTTTTCATAACCATTCTCCTATTTATTTTTTCGTTATACAATACTCATTCATTTTAACAAAATCCGCTTTCAAGTTCTAGAACTAGACTAAAAGATAACGTGTAAATGGTAATGATTTAAGCACAGATTTGAACATTAATTTATATTAAGACAATACAATCATCAGTTTCAGACAAAATATATAATAAATCCTCAATATTATTAGTATGAAGGTCGTTTTTTGTGCTAACATTCAAGTTTAATTATAAAACTCAAATTTTGACGACCAAACAAAAATTCTTGTAACAGAACATAGCACATGTCATGTCACAAGAATTTTACTTTGTATTTCACTTTTTCTTTTTTTGAATTTGTCTTAATAATTTTCCAAACTGTTGAATGTCGCCTTTTTTCTGACGATAATTTTCAAGTGTTTGTTCAAAAAAGTTTTTATAATTACTGTTTATGAGTCGATCATCAAATGAAACTATTATGCCGCGATCATTTTCATTTCTAATTAATCTTCCAAGTCCTTGTCTAAAACGTGTAACTGCATCAGGTAATACATATTCCTTGAAAGTTGAAGTGAATTCAGAATCCATAAGCCAATATTTTGCATTATGCTTGTTCATAAACGGTAACTTCGCTATCATCACACATTTAATACCATTTGCTTGAAAATCAAAACCTTCAAAAAATGTTGACGTACCAAGCAGTATGGCCTTATCAAAATTATTAAACTGTTGTACTATTTTATAATTTTGGTTCTGCTGTTGTGTTAATACAACATAATCTTCAAATTCTGGCAATTCATTTAGCATATCTTGTACCATATGCATCATTTTATAACTCGTAAATAAGACTAAACATTTTGATGACGTTATAGTCGTATATTCAATAATATAGCTTACAATCGATGCTACATACTCATCTATATTTTTATATTGATAAGATGCTACATCACTCGGTATAAATACACTTGTATTTTTTGCACTTTGTAACGACGTGTTAACTTCAAATGTATTAAAGTGAACATCTTTGTTGAATAACTGTTTAAAAGCTTCAAACGAATGATTAAATTTTAAAGTACCAGATATAAAAATGAGTGATTTAAATTTTTCCAATACTTGTTTCGTTAATACATCTTTTACAGCGTAATCTTTCACATATAAACGTATTGTTGATTTTTGAGATAAATTTTTAATTGAAATGAAACTAGTATGTCCAGCTTTTAAACTTTGTTCGATATTTTTAAATTTATCTTTTAAATACAACAACTGTTTCCGTAATGATTTAACTGTTTTATGACTAATGCCATTGAATATTTCTAGCGTTTTATTTAACTTATCGATAATCGCATGTAAATCCTTCAAAATGTCTTTTGTTTCAAAAGTAAATACATTATGGAAGCGATGAATATCATCATCATAAACATCAGAATCATTGATAATCGTAAATATCGTTGAAAACAATTGCTCATTTAACTCATGAATCTCATTCATACTAGCCTTCAAGCCAAAAATATCAATTGGTGCAATATCTAACTTTTCCAAAATTCGCTGCTTTTCCAGTTGATCAATTGCCTTTAACAATTTTTCATTTTCGTTTTTACCAATCAAACCAAGCTGATATTTAATATCAGCATAACTCAACTCATTTGTCACTTGATTTAAGGCATAGTCTGGTAAGCGATGTGCTTCATCCACTATACAATCATCAAACAATTGATATATTGAATTTTCAACATCAGAATGAATTAAATGTGCATGATTTGTAATACCAATTTGAATGTTCTGTGCATTTCGCTTAATAAAATTATAATAATGGACATCGTGACGTGCCGGTACATATGTTTCAATTTTCTGGTCAAAATACATCTTTTGACCACCTTTTAAATTTAATTCCTGTATATCTCCGGACGGCGTCTCTGTAATCCAAATCAGCAATTGCATTTTCAAGATATTCACTTCGTAGTTACTTGTGTCATCTTTTAAAATTTGACTAATAAGCCCCAATGAAATGTAATCACTTTTACTTTTAATCAATAGTGCATTAATTTTAAAATTTAACGCTTCATTCATTGCTGGAATATCTTTTTCTAACAATTGACTTTGCAGTAATTTGGTATTGGTAGAAATCATAACATGCTTTCCAGTTTCAATATTATACATCAAGGCCGCAAGTAAATATGCTAATGATTTACCACTGCCTAGTGATGCTTCAATCATTGCTTTTTCACTATGCATGAGCTGATCTAATATAGTTTCCGCTAAATATAATTGCTGCGGTCGATATGTTAAGCCAAGTTGATCTACAGCTTTGCTATATAAAGACTTCAAGCTGCCATTATAATTTGTTGTCGGCTTTTTAAAATCAACTTGCTTACGATAGATAATCTGTTCGAACTTTTCGTACGATTTATCCAATGGCTTTGCATCATATTGCCTAACCATCTCAAAGAAAATATCATACAAATCGTATTTCAACTGTTTACTTAAATAATATAATTGCTTTAAAGTATCTAACGGTAACTTTTCAAATTTTTCAAAAGCTAATATCATCAATTTAGCAGTAGTAGCGGCATCCTCGTCAGCTCGATGGGCATTTGCTAAGTTAATACCATGTGCTTCTGCTAATTCACTTAATTGATAACTTTTATCTGTAGGAAAAGCTATTTTAAAGATTTCTAGTGTATCTATAACTTTTTTGGGACGATATTGAATATTACAATCTTTAAATGCCTTTTTAATAAAATTTAAATCAAAATCTACATTATGAGCGACAAAAATGCAATCTTTTATCTTATCGTAGATTTCTTGTGCAACTTGATTAAAATATGGCGCTTGTTGTAGCATATTTTCTTCAATGGATGTTAACGCTTGAATGAATGGCGGAATCTCTAAATTTGTTCTAATCATAGAATGATATGTATCAATAATTTGGTTATTGCGCACAAACGTTATACCAATTTGAATGATATCGTCAAAATCTAATTGGTTGCCTGTTGTTTCCAAATCCACAACGGCATAGGTTGCCATACCCATAGCTATCTCTCCTTGCTTTAGTGTTAAAAATCTATATCTGCACTAATTAAACGGTGTGATTCACCCGCTTCATCTCTAACAATTAGATAGCCATCGTAATCTAAATCAATTGCTTGTCCTTTAAACTGTTTATCATTTTCTGTAAATAGCAACGTTCTATTCCAAATATTAGAAGCTGCAATATATTCTTCACGAATTTCAGAAAAAGGTAACGTTAAAAATTGATTATATCTTTTTTCAATTTCTTGAAGTAATCTCTCTAAAAATTGATATCTATCTAATTTATTTTTATCATTTAATTGTATACTTGTTGCTCTATGTCTAATACTTTCATCAAAGTCATCTAGTTGTTGCGTCAAATTAATACCTATACCACATATTATTGCTTCTATACCATCATTATTAGCAACCATTTCAGTTAAGAAACCACACACTTTACCATTATCAATATATATATCATTCGGCCATTTCACTTTGACTTCATCTTGACTAAAATGTTGAATCGCATCTCTTATCCCTAATGCAATAAATAAATTAAATTTAGATATCATTGAGAATGCAACGTTAGGTCTTAACACGACAGACATCCAAAGTCCTTGCCCTTTTGAAGAACTCCAATGTCTATTAAATCGCCCACGACCTTTCGTTTGTTCATCACTCAAGATAAAAAATGAAGATTGATTTCCAACAAGTGACTTTTTCGCAGCAAGTTGTGTAGAATCTATTGAATCGTATACTTCACTAAAATCAAACAAAGCAGAACTTTTTGTATATTGGTCTATTATACCTTGATACCAAATATCTGGGAGCTGTTGTAATAAATGCCCTTTATGATTTACTGAATCTATTTTACATCCCTCTAATTTTAATTGGTCAATCACTTTTTTTACTGCAGTGCGCGATATATTAAGTGATTCCGCAATGCTTTGTCCAGATATATAATTCGGTTTATTTTTATAGAGTAATTGAAGTACATCTTGACTATATTTTGACATGATTATCCACCCATTTCAAAATTTCAGTTTCTTCGTTGCTTACTTTACCTGTTACAATCGCTATCTCAATTTGTCTTAGCACATCTTTTAACCATGGACCACTTTTGGCATTTAAATGTGCCATAAGTACACCGCCATTAACCATCATGTCTTTTCTATTATGCATAGGTAAACGATGTAATGTTTCATCAATCGTTTGAAGGTTAACGATTAATGGTTCATGTCCTTGAATATCATTTGCCTTTAACACGTCTGCTGCAACCATTACATTTTTAATGAGATTCGTATCATAATCATAAACAAACATTTTTAATTGTTCTTTTGTAATAATACTTGGTAATGCATTCATAATTTGAATATATTGATTGATATCTTTTACTTGTCGGTTACTTAGCTTTAAAGGCTTCAATGAGTAATTAATATCAAATTTAACTGATGCTATAGCAATCAATAATTCTAAATCAATTGCTTCAGTCACATTAATTTGATTCATATCAAGATGTTCGAAATATGGCATATAATTAAATGCTTTCAGCGATTTTAAATGATTAAAACTCTCTTCAACATTAATACCTCGCATTAATTTAGTTAGTTCAATCACTATACGCTCAATTGATAAAAATTTAATATCTGCCATTTGTGTACGCATCGCTTCGAATGTTTCCGTTGCAATATCAAATGATAATTGTGACTGGAATCTTAAACATCGAATCATACGTAAAGCATCTTCTTGGAATCGTTCCTCAGCTATACCTACAGTTCTTATTATTCGATTATTAATATCTTGTTGACCATCAAAATAATCATACAATTTGTATGCTGTATCCATTGCTATCGCATTCATCGTGAAATCTCTTCGTTGCAAATCTTCGTATAAATCACGAACAAATGTAACACCACTTGGTCTACGGTGATCGACATAATCTTCTTCAGCCCGGAATGTTGTCACTTCATAATTTTCATCATTAAAAACTACATTTATCGTGCCATGTTCTTTACCTACAGGTATCGTATGACTAAAGATTGATTCTATTTCATCCGGCGTTGCACTTGTTGTGATATCTATATCATGAATATTTCTTCCCATGACATAATCTCTTACAGAGCCACCTACATAATATGCTTCAAAACCATTGTCTTGAATTTGTTCTAATATAGGCCTTGCCTGTTCAAATAATGATTTATCCATATTATTACTCGCCTTTACTTTTGTTATGTTCATTTAGCATTTTTTGATAATAATACTCATATTGATCTGTAATGAGTTCTGATCCAAAACGTTCAGCAATATCTGCTAGCATGTTTTTCTGAAGTTTGTTGTATAACGCCTTATCTTCAAGTAATCGGATAGCATAGTCACTCGCTGAATCACAATCACCCACATCTACAACAAATCCAGTTTCACCATGTTTAATAACCTCTTTAATTCCACCGGCATTTGAACCAATTGGAACGACGCCTGTTTTCATAGCCTCAAGTAAAGTTAGTCCAAAGCTTTCTTTTTCACTTAATAATAATACTAAGTCAGATAATTGATAAAATTCACTTACGCAATCTTGCTTCCCTAAAAATAAAACATCCTCTTCTACGTTTAACTCTTTCGTCAATTGACGCATTGGCACTAATTCAGGACCATCTCCAAGTAAAATTAATTTACTAGGTATCTTTTCACGTACTTTTGCAAATGTTTCTATAATAGTATCTATGCGTTTTACTTGTCTAAAATTCGATACATGTATTAACACTTTTTCATCTGGTGCTATACCAAATTGTGATTTTAGTGCTGTGTTATGTTTAGTTGGAAACTCATTTTCACGTACAAAATTATAAATCGGTATAATTTCTTTGTTAGTTTCGATAATTTCATGTGTTTCTTGCGCTAAAGATTTACTCACACTTGTCACAATATCACTTTTTTCAATGCCAAATTTAATTGCACCTTGGAGTGAATGATCATAGCCCAAAACAGTAATATCAGTACCGTGTAGCGTTGTCATAATTTTTATATCTTTACCTGACATCTCACGAGCTAAAATACCACAAATTGCATGAGGTACAGCATAGTGCATATGCAACAAATCAAGATCATATTCTTTAATAACTTCAGCGATTTTAGTACTTAACGTAATATCATACGGTGGATATTGAAATACTGCATATTGATTCACTTCAACTTGATGAAAAATCATATTCGGTAATGGTTTTCTTATTCTAAACGGGATATTTGAAGTGATAAAATGTACTTCGTGACCTCGCTCTGCTAATTTAATTCCTAATTCTGTGGCAATAATTCCAGAACCACCCATGGACGGGTAACATGTTATACCTATCTTCATTCGCTTGCCCATCCTTTCTTTCTATTTCTATTATTCTCGATGCGTAGATAATTGTTTAAATTTAAGTTTATAGTAATGTTGAGTTTATAATTTCAAATATCTAAAAAACAGGTGTTGTATATATAATCATTCATCTAGTTATACTTACTTTAAAAATAATATGATTTCATGCGATGCAATTCATTGATGGATGTTTTTAATCTTAATCAAATCCAAATAAAGCATATATTTTTATATTCACTTTCTTTCGAATCGATTTTTATCTCTTGTATTAAACTTTTCCATAGTTTCATTAAAGCTCTCTGTCATATCTATTCCCATTGAATTCGCTAAACATAACAACACAAATAAATTATCACCTAATTCTGCTTTAATCGTATTTGCTTCCTCTGAATCTTTCTTCTTTTTTTCACCATAGGTATGATTTATTTCACGTGCAAGTTCGCCCACTTCTTCAGTCAATCTAGCTAAGTTAGCTAATGGTGAAAAATATCCTGTTTTAAATTGTCCAATATATTCATCAACTTCACGTTGCATTTCTACCATTGATTTCATTTCTACGTTCTCCTTATATTGCATTTCTAATATAGTATATATCAATTTGAAGTCTCATGCATGTTTAGTGCAATCTACTGACTCTAGCTAAACTAGATGACAAGTTGTTTATTTTAGAAGTTTAATAATTCAGTTTATATAAATGTAATGCATTCCTAACTAAATTAAATCAATTGAAATTGGGATTATAACTTTATGATACGTACTACTACAATAAAATAATATAGTGAATAATCTACCATGAGAAAAATAAGCACAAAAAAACTAGCAACCACACAAAAATGTGATTAGCTAGTTAATAAGTGTCTAATTTAAGTTAATTGTTAATCTATAAGATTAATCACTTGAACGCGCAATCAAAATAATACGTACAAGCTCTGCTACAGCGACAGCAGTTGCTGCAACATAAGTCATTGCTGCTGCAGATAATACTTTACGCGCATGCTTGTATTCTTTTTCATTTACAATGTTCAATGCCGTAATTTGTTTCATCGCTCTTGAACTCGCATCAAACTCAACTGGTAACGTAACAATTGAGAATAATACCGCTAATGACATTAAACCAGCACCAATCCATAAAGCAGTTGAACCAAATGCACTACCTATCGCTGTTAAGATAATACCTAACATGATGATCATATAACTTAATGAACTCCCTAGGTTTGCAACAGGTACTAATGCTGCTCTGAATCTTAAGAACCAATATCCTTGGTGATCTTGAATGGCATGACCAACTTCGTGGGCTGCAATTGCAGTTCCAGCAACTGATGGTCTGTCATAGTTTGCAGGAGATAGTGAAACAACTTTCTTTTTAGGATCGTAATGATCTGTTAAGAATCCTTCACCTTTAACAACTTCGACATCATAAATACCGTTTGCATGTAAAATTTCTAATGCAACTTCACGACCCGTTTTACCACTAGTTGATCTAACTTGTGAATATTTCTCATAGTTAGATTTAACTTTGTGTTGTGCCCATAAAGGAAGCACCATTAATATTACGAAATAAATTATCATAGTAAAAATTGAAGACAATAAACTCACTCTCCTTTATAAATATTTTACTGTCATTTGCCGTTTTTATCAAATCATTTACACTTTAATAATTTGTTTAATTCAATATAAAGCAAAAGTCCAAAAACACTTAGACAACATGATAATACACCAATTTGCCACACATGTGTAGTTATAAAATCATAATATGGAAATTGAAGGTGAAAATAGTCAATATAATCATTCAAAAATACCCAAATCATCGCTACACTGATTCCAATCATAGAACGTTTAAACCTAGGATAGAAGTAAATTGCCTGAACAGCCATTATACTGTGGGAAAACATTAATACCAAACCATTTACTGTAATATCACCTTGTTCAATAATAAATAATATATTCATTATAACTGCCCAAATCCCATATTTGAATAATGTTACAAATGCCAGTGCATCGATAATACTATTTTGTTTTTGAATTAATATCAATGAGATAGAAATAACTAAGTATAATATTGCAGTTGGGCTATCTGGAACAAAAATCTTAAAATGCCACGGCGTATGACTTAATTGTTCACCATACCATATATAACCATAAATCATCCCTAATATATTACAAATGAGTAGCATCATTAACCAAGAACGTTGATAAAGTGTATATTGCCAAAATGTATTAATCGTCATCTGCTAAGTCCTCAAATTGATTATGTTTATTTACTAGCTTGAGTGTATTTAAAATTTGCGTTAGTTGATAAAAACGTTGCTTTTCATTCATCTGTAAACTTAAATCAATATTGTGTAACAAGTAATCTATTAATAACGCATGTTTATGCCGATCTATAGCCATACTATTTAAGTCATGAAGATAAGTTTGATAACTGGGCGATTCCGTTAGTTGAGCAACTATTAAATCATCTAGCCTTTGCTCACGCTTTGACACGTTTGCGAAGTGAATTTGAATATCAAAAGCACAGTTATGATTAGCGATATAATCAAATATTTCATTTGTATTCATTAACTTTATATTACGCTTAGTAAATTGAATTGCAGAAGCGTGACTTCCCACTTCTGCAATTTCTAATGTTTCATGATGATTAATTTTTGTATCTACAAAATGAATGTTTGCCAATTTCGCCTCATTCACTTTTATATAGTTAAGCACCCAAACTGCAATACGCGACTTAAATCGATATTGAAAAAGTAAATATTCAATAAAACTTTCTTTAATTTGATTGAGTGTCTCTGACATCAAATACCCCATTTTAAGATTGCAATCTTGATAATTCGTCATGCCAATTTTCGTTACTTGGCTCTAGTTCCAACAATTGATTTAAAATAGTAATTGCTTGTTCCTTTTGACCAATTTCAATTAAATAGAAATAATAATCACTCATAAAATCAATATTTGTTTTCATCGTTGGATATGCTAATTCAAAGAAATGTTGAGCTTCTTTATCTCGCTCTTCTTGACCATAGGCGAACGCTAAATGCCACATGAATGTAGGATCCAAATCTTCTTCATCTACATATGTTAATAATTCAATGATTGCTTCATAATCTTCTTCATTACGATATAAATCGCTTAAAATCAATAAAGGTTCTTGGTAAGCATTATCAACCTCTAATGCTTGTTTTAACAATAATACACCTTCATTAGCATCGCCGTGTTCTATTTCCAAACATCCAGTTGTATACATTAACTCTTTATAAAATTGACTTAGTCGTAATCCTTCTTTACCCGTTTCAATAGCATCTGGATAATTTTTTTCATTTTCATATAATGATTGTAAATACAAGTAGCCTTGAATATAATCAGGATCTTTAGAAAGTAATGTAGTCATTATTTTAATTGCTTCTTGAGTGATGTCATTTTTATCGTAAGAAATGGCTTTTTTGAGATAATCTTCTGAAGTCATTTCATCTTCATTAATTTCATCGTATAAGCGAATCGCATCACTATAGTTACCACTTTGTAAACTACAATCTGCCATACGAGAGAATAAGTTTACACCATTAACTTGATATTCACCAGTTTCTAAAACGGTTTCGTATTCAGAGGTAGCACGTAAATATTGACCATCATAATATAACATTTCAGCCAATGCAAAATGGATTATTGGATCATTTGGCTCTAGTTCAAGTGCTTCTTGTAATTTATCAATAGCAACTTCCATCATATTAATTTGTTGATATAAATCTGCTTCTAACATCAACTTTTCAGGTGATGGTTCAACATAACTTAAATATTCTAACGCTTCGTCAGTTTGATTTTCAGACATTAAACCTTCAATAAAATAAATCAGCAATTCACTTTCGTCTGGATATTTGTGATATAACACGCGGAATACTTCCAAACCTTGTGGCATTAATCCAAAATTGTAAAGTGTCTCTCCTAGAATAAATAATGCGTCATCGTTGTCAGTAGTTATTGCTTCATTAACACGAGAGTCTAAATTTTCTAGTTTTTGTAGATTGATATCGTCTATTAATTTATAGATATCTTCCATTTTATATTATCCCTCATTTTCTAAAAGCTTTAGTTTTGGTAAAAATCCTGGAAATGATACATTTACGGCATCAAATTGTTTGATTTTGACTGGCTCGCTTGAAAGTAGAGAAGCAACTGCAAGCATCATTCCTATTCGATGATCAGTTAAACTATCAACTGTTGCATTTGTTTTAAATTCTGACGGATGAATAATCAATCCATCATTAGTTGGTTGTAATTCAAACCCTAACAAGTTTAACATATCAGCCGTTGTA
Organism: Staphylococcus sp. EG-SA-17; assembly: GCF_017151845.1. NCBI lineage: Bacteria > Bacillati > Bacillota > Bacilli > Caryophanales > Staphylococcaceae > Staphylococcus > Staphylococcus sp. EG-SA-17. The sequence goes on along the minus strand of NZ_JACVZO010000002.1, from coordinate 50,557 downwards.
TCAATTCTATTTGTTTCTTTTACTTTTAATTCCTCGGCATCTTTAATTGTACTCGTGCCAACTGCTTGTGTACAAAGTAATGCTATTACAGGCAGTTCATCAATTGCTTTTGGCACTAATTCTCCTTCGATTGTTATTGGTTGAAGCATTGGTGTGTATTGTATACGAATAGAAGCAGTAGGTTCAGCACCAGTTGTTTGATTGAAAAGTTGAATATTACCGCCCATTTTTTCAACAATATCAATAATACCTGAACGTGTTGGATTGATTCCAACATTATGAATTGTTACATCACTTCCTGGTGTGATAAGTGCTGCAACAATAAAGAACGCTGCAGATGAAATATCGCCAGGAACATGAAAATCTGCAGGTTTAATGTATCGAATTGCTTCAGGGGTTGTAGTAATTGATAACCCTTCTGCTTCAATTGGAATATTAAAATGTCTGAACATCGTCTCAGTATGATTTCGACTTACATCTAATTCTTTAATGATGGTCGGTTCCTTAGAAAATAGACTTGCGAATAAGATGGCACTTTTCACTTGTGCACTTGCCACTTCCATCTTGTAATTAATACCTTTAATTACAGACGGTTTAATGATTAATGGGGTGTAATTGTCTTCAATTCCTTCAATATTTGCATTCATACTTTTTAACGGTCTTAAAACACGATCCATCGGCCTTTTACCTATGGAAACATCTCCAGACAAGACACTTTCAATACCTAAACCACTTAACAAACCTGCCAATAATCGTGTTGTCGTACCAGAATTACCTGTATACAATACTTGATGTGGCGTGTTAAAAGATTGATATCCTGGGGAAGTCACAACTAATTTTTCATCATCTTCTTTGATTTCTACACCTAACAGTCGGAAAATGTCCATCGTACGACGACAATCTTCGCCAAGTAGTGGCTTATATATAGTAGATACACCTTCAGCTAGCGACGCCAACATGATTGCACGGTGTGTCATTGATTTATCGCCCGGCACTTCTATTTCGCCCTTTAACGGACCTGAAATATCAATGATTTGTTCATTTACCATTTCATTCACCTACTTAAAATATGTTTTTAATTGTTCACATGCATGTTGTAATGTTAGTTGATCAACATGTTGTACAACGATATCTCCAAAATGTTTAATCAAGACCATTTGTACACCTTGCTTATCATTCTTTTTATCACTTAGCATGTATTGATATATCGTTTCGAAATCTATGTCGGTTATTGTTTCTAAAGGATAACCTAATTTCGTTAAATAATTAATATAATGTTGGATATCGTGATTAGAATTGAACAATATATTCGCAACAATAAATTGATATATTATGCCTATCATTACGGCATGACCGTGTGCAATTTTGTGGTTATACTCCACGGCATGACCAAATGTATGTCCTAAATTTAAATACTTTCGAACACCTTGCTCTTTTTCATCAGCAACAACGATATTTAATTTTGTTTCAATGCCTTTAGTTATATATTTATCAATTCCATTTAATGATTGTAATGACGCTCGATCTTTAAAATGTTGCTCGATGTCATGTGTAGCAGATTTACCATTTAATAAGGCATGCTTATATACTTCCGCATAGCCACTCAATATTTCATCAAATGGCAAAGTATTTAAAAAGTCTAAGTCATAAATTACAGCATCTGGACGATAAAATGCACCGATAAGGTTTTTACCTTGCTTTGAGTTAATACCCACTTTACCGCCAACGCTAGAATCATGCGCTAGTATAGTCGTTGGCACTTGTATAAAGTGAACACCTCGTAAAAGTGTCGCCGCAATAAATCCTGCAAAATCTCCTGTCGCACCACCACCAACAGCTATAATCGCTGTATTACGCGTTACATGATGTGACAAAATGTATTCTAATGTTTCTTGATATTGCTCAAATGTTTTCGTCTTTTCACCAGCTGGAATAATAACTTTATGTACATTTCCAAAAGATAAAATATCATTAAATTTATCAGCAAAATATTGATTTACATGCTCGTCAATTAATATAAAACTTTGATCAAACTGATCAATATACGTGCTAATATGGTCAATTGCACCATGTTCAACAAATATTGGATAATTGTTTGAAGGATAGGTTGTTTGTAATTTCATGATCACACCTCAATTGTTCTTGTTGTTAAAACTCAATATTTAATTGTCTGCGCTCAATAATTTGTTGTTTAAGTTGCTCAATATGATTTGATTGGAATTCTTCCAATAATGCTTTCGCAATTTCAAATGCTACGACATGTTCGCAGACGATACTTGCTGCAGGAACAGCACAACTATCAGAACGTTCAATTGTTGCCTTAAAGTCTTCTTTAGTATTTATATCAACTGAATTTAATGGTTTATATAACGTAGGAATAGGTTTCATTACACCATTAACGATAATTGGCATTCCATTTGACATACCGCCTTCTAAACCACCTAAGTGATTTGACCCACGATAATAGCCCAATTCAGTATTGTAGAGAATTTCGTCTTGAATTTCGCTACCAGGCTTTTCAGCTGCTTTAAATCCTTCTCCAAAACTTACACCTTTAAATGCATTAATACTAACGACACCCTGTGCTATTCTTCCATCTAATTTACGATCATAATGTACATAACTACCTACACCAACAGGCATATTTTCAACTACAACTTGAACTACGCCCCCTATTGAATCACCATCGTTTTTCGCTTCATCAATTTTATCGCGCATTGCTTGTGCGATGCCATCATCAATTACACGGACGTCATTTCGATCAAGGTTTGCTTTAAATATTTCTGAATCATAAAAATCTTTATCTTTAATGCCACCTATCTCAACAACACGACTGTATATTTCGATATCTAATTGTTCTAATAAAACTTTGCATAATGCACCGACAGCTACACGTGCTGCTGTTTCTCTGGCAGATGAACGTTCTAATACATTTCGTAAGTCACGATGATTATATTTCATACCGCCAACTAAATCTGCATGTCCCGGTCTTGGCTTCGTAATTGTACGTTTCATATTTTCTCGTTCTTCGTCGCTTATTGGCGCAGCACCCATAATTTTTCGCCAATGTGTAAAATCATCATTAGTAACAACCATTGTAATAGGGCTACCTAATGTATAACCATTTCTCACACCCGAAACAATCTCTACTGTATCTTTCTCAATTTGCATGCGTCGGCCACGACCATAACCACCTTGACGCTTGAACATTTCTTTATTAATATCTTCAACTTTAATTTCTAAATTTGCTGGTATACCTTCGACAATAACTGTTAATTGAGGTCCATGTGATTCTCCTGAAGTTAGATATCTCATACACACTCGCTCCTTTCATACTTCCGCAATAACATTATAATATGTTGTTAATCTTATCACATTCATTGTGGATTCATAAATGTTTGTTTTCAAGCTTAATTAAGAAAATGGATGACATCTCATTTTAAATGTCAGAATTATCTTAATATTAAACGAACTAAAATTAATTATAATATATTCGTCTGTAGAAAAGTATCATGAATTTCTAAACAGTTGCATCATATAATCATTAATTAAAAATGATTAGCCGTTTTAATATAATCGTATCGCAACTTTAGCAAATAATATACTGACTACATTTCTTAATACAAAAGAACGAACTGTTAATTATTAATAAAGTTAATCAGTCCGTTTAAAAAAATTATGATATTAAAAATATACATATGTTAAGCGCTTTCGTTATACTTTGACTTCAAAAATATAATCAATTCTTTTACTAATACATAAAAAATATAAATGAGAGTCAGTATAAAAATAATTTTTGTTATAGGATTAAGTGGTTTATCTAAAAATATAGCACCATATAATAATTCCATTGATTTTAAGAACATTAAAATCCCTAAAATAATTGAAATAATATTCTTCATTCTATCAACCCCTTCTTTTAGTTTAGTTTCATTTGATAAAGAATATTCCTCTCTTTTTAATACGTGTTACCAAAAAAACTATAAAATTTTTCAAGTAATTTACTACAACATAAAAAACGGGCCTTGTTATGTATAATCATAATGACTAACCACATAACAAAACCCTTTCTACCTTTATAAATAAATCGTAAAGGTTTACAGTTTAAATTTTATTCATATAACCATGCATCACGTGGTGAAGCATAGCTAGTAATTTCATTTTCATTAAACCATAGATTAATTTCACGTTCAGCAGACTCTAATGAATTTGAACCGTGAATGATATTTCTACCAACAGTTAAACCTAAATCACCTCTAATTGATCCTGGTGAAGCTTCTGAAGGATTTGTGCTGCCAATAATATGTCTAGATACATTAACTGCATCTTCACCTTCAACTACCATTGCGAACACTGGTGCTGATGTAATAAATGAAATTAAATCATTATAAAATGGTTTACCTTGGTGTTCACCATAATGTGTTTCAGCAAGTTCCATTGGTACTTGCATTAATTTACCACCGACAAGTTTTAGTCCTTTTCTTTCAATTCTTGAAATTACTTCACCAATTAGATTTCTTTGTACTGCATCTGGTTTAATCATTAAAAATGTACGTTCCACTTTATGTATCCCCCTGTGTTTAATAGGTTTATGTATATTACTATTATATATTAACAGGTTGGTAAAGCGCTTTCAATACTTTTCATAAATACTACGTGTTTCTTGAACCCATTTTTTTCGTCAAACTTAAAAGTAGTGATTTCGGATGTCCATCTGGTAACTCAGAAATCAAATCCAAAGCTTTACTTAAATACTTCGAACTTACTGCCTTAGCCTCATCGATGCTGTCAGATTTTCTAATGATTTGGATACATTCTTCAAATTCTTTACGTTCACTATCACGTCGTAATTGCTCAATTTTCACTTTGAATTCTGGATTTTTTCTCATTTCCAATAAAATAGGCAAAGTAATATGACCATTCAACAAATCACTTCCGACCGGCTTACCTAATTTCTTTTCGGTACTTGTGAAGTCTAATACATCATCAATGATTTGGAAGCTCATACCTATATAATGACCAATCATTTTCAATTTTCGTACAGTCTCTTTATCAGATTGAGATGTAATTGCACCAACTTCAGTTGATAATTGAATTAACAGTGCTGTTTTGCGATTGATACGTCGTAAGTAATTGATAATTGTCTGTTGACTGTTAAATTGGTCTTGAAATTGGAAAAGTTCCCCTCTACAAACATCAACTATAGATTCAGATATTAATTGATGTACACGATTATCTTTAACGGCCATTAAGTGTTCAAGTCCTAATGCCAATAAAAAATTCCCAGTTAAAATAGCAGTTGTCTGATCCCATTTCTTTGATATGGTTAACTTGCCTCGACGCTTGTCGCTTTTATCAATAACGTCATCATGAACAAGTGTTGCCATATGAATTAACTCTAATGCGACTGCAACTTGATACGTTTGTTCAGACGTTTGTTCATCTTTGCCAAATTGGCTACTCAGAATTACAAATGCTGGGCGTACTCTTTTACCACCAGAAGATAATAAGTGTAATGATGCCTGTTCTAATACAGAATCTTTACTTTTTATTGCCTTTTCAAGTCGTTGTTCCACTTTCTTAATTTCATTGTTCATGTTTAACTTTGCCACGTTAATCACCTTTGGTATTATCTTTTTCTTTATAGCCAAGGTGCATTGCAGCAACGCCCCCTGTAAAACTACGTACTCTTACATTTATGAAACCCGCTTCTTCAAACATGCGCTTCAACTCTTCTTTTCCAGGAAAATTAAACGTAGATTGCTGTAACCATTCATATTCTTCTTTTGATTTTGCAAATAATTTCCCAAAAATAGGCATAACAAATTTAAAGTATAATGCATACATTTGTTTAAAGACTGGCAAAGTTGGTTGGCTCGTTTCAAGACATACCACCATACCACCTGGTTTAAGTACTCTATTCATTTCTTTTAACGCGACTAAATAGTCTGGCACATTCCTTAATCCAAACCCAATTGTTACATAATCAAAAGAATTGTCTTCAAACGGCAATTCCATTGCATCACCATGAACAAGTTTAACATTTTCCATTGAAGCAGTTTTTTCTTTTCCTACTTCTAACATATTCTCACTAAAGTCAATACCAGTAACTTCACCTGTTGGTCCTACAGCTTTGCTTAATGCGATTGTCCAATCACCAGTACCACAACAAACATCTAATGCTTTCGTCCCTTTTCTAACACCCATGTCTTTCATGACGCGTTTTCTCCATACTTTATGCTGCTCAAAACTAATAATATTATTTAATCTGTCATATTTTTTTGAAATATTTTGAAAAACGCGATGTACTTGCTCTTTATTTGCTTTATTGTCAGCCATGCTTAATTACCTCTACTTTTTAAATAACTTTTTTGGATATCGTGTAAGTAATGCTTTACTTCACTTTGATTATATTTCTTGAAGTATGATGGATAGTAATCAGACATATCTTCAAATAAATAATTATATATTTCCGACTCATCAATATTGATACCGAAATGAGATAACGTAATATATGGGAAAAGTGTTTCAATTTTTACTATTGCTTGAGAAATTTCATAATCATTTAAAGCTTGATGATGTAATGAAGATTTCAATTCATTAATTTCAACAATTGCTTTACTAATTTCATTTTGAAATGATAAATCATTGATTTCTGCTAGTAGCGTATAAAAATGTGCACTAATTAAATCTCCAATCAAAATGGAATGTTTAGACAAATGATTATATGTAATGTCATCAAGGTGTCTCATTGATGTGTCAATTGTGAGGCATGCTACTTTGGCAACATCTGGAATATCATATGAATCAAGTAACTTACCTAACCGATGATTAATATTAATGGATTCATATTCTGATACACCCTTTAATCTTTCTTCTATTTGTCTTTCCAATTTGCTAACAGTTGTTTCCATGTCTACACCTCACGATATTATCACTATTCATATTAACATTATATGTAAGAAATTAAAATCTTTTGAAGCATTAAGATTACTTATCATTTTTAAATTTCAATTTAAACTAACAGTAATTTATGTAGCTTTTGTAATTCTCATAATAACCTTTACTTCATTTACATTATTCATCTTTTTAAATAACGTAAAATACTATAGTAGACATGGTTACCTTTTAAGTAAATTCAACGCTAACAATTAATCTCATTATTCATATGTATATTTTGTAGTTGCTATTTTTATCAAAACTATTATGTCATGTAATATTTTGAACGCTTAAACAATGAATGTTCCAAAGATTAAAAACTTAGAAGAACATTACAAATTATGTACAGGTTGTAAGTATTAAAAGCAAAATAAAAAGCCCTTATTCAGGGCTTTTTAAGTAAAATTATTTTACAGCATCTTTTAATGCTTTACCAGCTTTGAATGCTGGAACTTTACTTGCTGGGATATCAATTTCTTTACCAGTTTGAGGGTTACGACCTTTACGTGCAGCACGTTCACGTACCTCAAAGTTACCGAAACCAATTAATTGTACTTTTTCACCTTTAGCAAGTGAGTTTTGGATTGATTCGAATACAGCATCTACTGCTGAACCAGCTTCTTTTTTAGTTAAATCAGCTTGCTCTGCAACTGCATTGATTAAATCTGTTTTGTTCATTAGACATTCACCTCCTGAGGTTTGATAATGATATGTTTATATCATTATGGTAAAACTTTAACACAAGCATTACATAAATCGCAATCATTTATGTGGCAAAAACGTTGAATTTAAGCCATTTCTATTCATTTTACGTAATTATTAGCCGTATATGTGTAATAATACACATTTTATTCAGATTTTTTATCGCGCTCCATTAAATCTTTTACGCATTCTTTTACTGAGATATTTTCAAATAATACTCTATATAATGCATTTGTAATTGGCATATCGACATTTTTTTCTTTAGCTAAATGATAAACTGATTTAGTTGTATAAATACCTTCAACAACCATATTCATTTCAGATAATGCTTGATCCATTGATTCACCTTGTCCAAGTTTATATCCTAATGTGAAATTTCGAGAATGTGTTGATGTGCAAGTAACGATTAAGTCACCGATACCACCTAAACCTAGAAATGTCATAGGATCGGCACCTAACTTTTCACCTAATCTACTAATTTCCGCTAAACCACGAGTCATTAACGCAGCTTTTGCATTATCACCGTAGCCAATTCCAGCTACGATACCACTTGCTACTGCGATGATATTTTTCAATGCACCACCAAGTTCAACACCAATCAAGTCATCATTCGTGTACACACGCAAATAATCATTCATAAATAAATCTTGCGTTAATTTACTTACACTTTTATCTTTTGATGATGCAGCAACTGTAGTTGGTTGCTTGACTACAACTTCTTCCGCATGACTTGGCCCTGACAACACGCCAATACCTGCATTATATTCGGGTGAAATAGAATCTTCAATCATTTCTGACACACGTTTAAACGTCCCATTTTCAATACCTTTAGCAACATGTATAAAAGTCTTTTTAGAGGTCAGCTTATCATTAATTTGAGTAGCAACTTCTCGCATTGCTTTAGTAGGTAAAGCCATTAAGTAAATATCTGCAAATTGAATTGCTTTGGTCATATCTGAAGTAGCGATGATGTTAACATCTAATTTCGCGTATTTTAAATACTTTTTATTTGTATGACATGTATTTAATTCATCAACAGCATCTTGATTTTTACCCCACATCAAAACATCATGTCCATTTTCTGCAAGAACATTGGCAAGGGCTGTCCCAAAACTTCCCATACCAAAAACGGTAATTTTAGTCATTGTTATCCCCCAATCGTTAATTTCTCTTTCGAGCTATAATATGAATTGGTGTACCTTCAAAACCAAAAGCGGCACGGATTTGATTCTCTAAATAGCGTTTATAAGAAAAATGCATTAATTCTACATCATTAACAAATACAACAAATGTCGGTGGTTCTATAGCAACTTGTGTTGCATAAAAGACATTCAAACGTCTACCTTTGTCTGTTGGTGTAGGGTTCATGGAAATTGCATCAGTAACGACTTCATTTAAAGTTGAACTTTGAACACGTTTTTTATGGTTTTCACTTGCTTCATTAATGTAAGGGAATAATGTACGTAATCTTGTGCGTTCTTTAGCAGACACAAAAGCAATTTGTGCATAATCTAAAAATTGGAATTCTTTACGTACTTCATCTTCAAATTTCTTCATCGTTTTACTATCTTTTTCCACAGTATCCCATTTATTTACGACAATCACGACTGCTTTACCTTGTTCATGTGCATATCCTGCAACGCGTTTATCTTGTTCAATGATGCCTTGTTCTGCATCAATGACCACTAAAACAACATTTGAACGTTCAATCGCTTTTAAAGCTCTTAGTACTGAATATTTCTCAGTTGATTCATATACTTTTCCTTTTTTACGCATACCAGCAGTATCGATTAAAACATAATCTTGTCCATCATAACTATACTCTGTATCAATAGCGTCTCTCGTTGTCCCTGCAACATTAGAAACGATAACGCGATCTTCACCTAAAATAGCATTTACTAAACTTGATTTACCTACGTTTGGTCGTCCAATAATGGATAGTCGAATTGTATCTTCATCATAAGGATCTTCTTCCTCTTCACCAAAATGAGAAACAACTGCATCTAACAAGTCACCAAGACCTAAACCATGTGACCCTGATATCGGATACGGTTCACCAAATCCTAATGAATAGAAATCATACACGTCTGTACGCATTTCCATATTATCTACTTTGTTAACCGCTAATACGACCGGTTTTTTAGATTTGTATAAAATTTGAGCGACCATTTCATCGCTTTGTGTCAATCCTTCACGCACGTTAACCATAAAAATAATAACATCCGCTTCATCTATGGCGATTTCTGCCTGCGCTCTAATTTGTGTTTGGAATGGTGCATCACCAATTTCAATACCACCTGTATCAATAATATTGAAATCATGTGTTAACCATTCACCTGAAGAATAAATACGATCTCGTGTTACACCTGGCGTGTCTTCCACAATCGAAACACGTTCTCCAACTATTCTATTAAAAATTGTAGATTTACCTACATTAGGCCTACCTACAATAGCTACTATAGGTTTAGTCATAAGCTAACTTCCTCTCTTTCTTATATCTTTTTAATAATATCACATGAGACTGTGTATTCAAAATGAGTTTATTACTGTAATGATAAAAATCAGCACTTAAAACTTTATCTCTTTAAACACTTAGTTAAATTTGTCCACGTTATCATTCCGAGTATATTTTGGTACAAAAAAATACTCCACATGCAATCATAAACATGTGGAGTTGACTATTAAATATTAAATTATAGTTTAAGATTTTTAAGTTTATCACCAATCATATCGCCAATTGTTGGATTATCTTCTTCTTCGTTTTCTAAGTACGCCTTAGTCGTAGAAGGATCACTTTCAACAACATCTTCGTTTGGTAATGTTGCTTTAATAGATAGTGATACTCTTTCATTCTCTTCATCAATACCTAATATTTTAACATTTACTTGTTGACCAGGTTCTAACACTTCACCTGGCGTACCAATGTGTTTGTGTGCAATTTCAGAAATATGTACAAGTCCTTGTACACCTGGTGCAATTTCTACAAATGCACCAAAGTTTGCCAATCTTACTACGACACCTTCAATGACATCATTTTCGTGGAATTGACCTTTAATATTTTCGAAAGGTGTTGGTAACGTATCTTTGATTGATAATGAAATACGTTCTGTATCTCTATCAATAGATTTAATTTTAACTTTAACATCTTGACCAATTGAAACTACTTCTTCTGGTGTTTGAACATGTTCGTGAGAAAGTTCAGATACATGCACTAAACCATCAACACCGCCAATGTCTATAAATGCACCAAATTGAGTTAAACGTGCTACTTTACCATCAATAACATCGCCTTCATTTAAAGATTGTAATAATTGATCTTTTTTAGCATCATTTTCTTCTTGTTCAACTGCTTTACGGCTTAAAATGACTCTATTATTTTCAGGATCCAATTCTTCAACTTTAATATGAATTGTTTGTCCATCAAATACAGAGAAATCCTCAATGAAGTCTGTTGAAATTAGTGAAGCTGGAACAAAACCTCTTTGTCCTACATCAACAACCAAACCACCTTTAACTACTTCTGTTACTTTCGCTTCGATGATTTCATTATTATCTAATTTTTCTTGTAAATAACTATAAGACTTCTCAGTTTCAAGTTGTCTTCTAGATAAGATGTAAGCTCCAGTTTCATTTTCTTCATCAAACTCAACTTTAGTGACATATGCTTCAACTTCGTCGCCCTCTTTTACAACTTCACTTGGGCTATCAATATGATGCGTAGATAGTTGACTAATAGGAATAATCCCATTAAATTTACCACCGTTGATATGAACAACAACTTGCTTGTCTTCAACTTGCTGTACCTCGCCAGTGACTTTGTCACCTTCTTTAATATCGTTAATCATTGATTCATTGAATTCTTCAGTCATCTTGTTTGCCTCCTTATACACTACATATTTATAACATCTTATAAACTGACAGAATTGTCAAGAAATTCTACCTTTATTACATTTAGTAAATTAGTTGTATCCATAAATATGTCACTTAATCTCATTCTGTGAATTAGTTGGACATATATTTATTACAACCATATATTCAAACAAGTAATAAAGTCCGCTATGTTTATACATATTTTTTGTATAAAAATTAGCATAGCTTACTATTTTGTTTTATAAGTCTGTCATTTCATTGTTCTCTACAAGATATATTATAGTAAAATTTTATACTTTTATAAAACAAAAAGCCACGCAAATAAGCAACTTTTACATTTGAATAGTAAGAAGACTGTATATAGTGCATCTTTCTCGAATTATTACATAGGACATTTTTTGTGACTAAATCAGCTTCTTTTGCAATATTTAGATTTGTAACACTCATTTTCTTACCATTTGTAAAATGCTTTATGAATGTAATGAATTATTTTTGGAATTCTAATAATTCACCTTTATTATTTCTTTTTACTTTTTGAAAAACTTACACAATTCACTGACGCATTAACTTTTACCAAAAATAAAAAGGCAACTTTCATTCATCATTGAATAAAAATCACCTTTTAATTTGAGTAAATCATTCTCAGCACATTCATTTTGTATATGCGTTAAGCGTTGCACATTACAAATAGATAGTTATGACTTATTAGATTATTTAATTTTACTCACCATCGCTAAAATTTCGTCAGTAACTTCTTCAATCGACTTGCCTGTCGTATCTAATGTCACTGCATCATCTGCTTTTCTTAATGGTGATATTTCACGGTTCATGTCATATTGATCACGAGCTTCAATATCACGTTTTAAATCTTCAAAATTTGATTCGATACCTCTTAATTGATTATCTTTATATCTTCTTTCTGCTCGCTCTTCAACTGATGCAATCATATATACTTTTAAATCTGCATCTGGTAGCACTACAGTTCCGATATCGCGACCATCCATTACGATACCTTTTTCTGCAGCTAACTCTTTTTGTTTTTTAACGGCGAATGAACGTACTGGCTCTTTAGATGCAACGTATGAAACATGTTGCGTCACATCATTATTTCTTAAAAAGTCTGTTACATCTTCGTTATCTAAAATGACACATTGACCTTTATCTGCTTTATAAGTTAAATCTAATGTTGTTTGGTCAACTAGTTTTGCAAAGTCCTCAGTTTTGTTTAATTTTAAATATTTGTATGTTAATGCACGATACATTGCTCCTGTATCGACATAAATCATTGATAGTTCGCTGGCTACACGTTTCGCAATTGTACTTTTTCCGGCAGCAGCTGGACCATCTAATGCAATATTAATGGCTTTCATGCGTCATTTCCCTTCCTTGTCGTTTTATGAATAATATTTTATCATAATTAGGTAAATGAAATATAGGAGGAAATATATGAAACATCTACTGGTTATTCATACTGGTGGCACCATTAGTATGTCACAAGACCAATCTAATAAAGTAGTAACAAATGATATCAACCCTATTTCAATGCATCAAGATGTCATAAATCAATATGCACAAATAGATGAATTAAATCCTTTTAATGTACCATCACCTCATATGACAATCCAACATGTTAAACAATTAAAGGATATTATTTTAGAAGCAGTATCAAATAAATATTATGATGGTTTCGTTATCACGCATGGTACCGATACGTTAGAAGAAACTGCCTTTTTACTTGATTTAATATTAGGTATCGAGCAACCTGTTGTTATTACTGGCGCAATGCGCTCGTCTAATGAAATTGGTTCTGACGGATTATATAATTATATTTCCGCTATTCGCGTTGCCTCTGATGAAAAGGCTCGTCATAAAGGCGTGATGGTTGTATTTAATGATGAAATTCATACGGCGCGTAATGTTACCAAAACACATACGTCTAATACAAACACATTTAAAAGTCCAAATCATGGTCCGCTAGGTGTATTGACAAAGGATCGTGTGCAATTCCATCATATGCCATATCGCCAACAAGCATTGGAAAATGTCAATGAGAAACTAAATGTACCATTAGTAAAAGCATATATGGGTATGCCAGGTGACATTTTTAGTTTTTATAGTCGTGAAGGTATCGATGGTATGGTTATTGAAGCGTTAGGACAAGGCAACATACCTCCAAGCGCATTAGAAGGCATTCAACAATTAGTATCTTTAAATATACCTATTGTGCTAGTTTCACGTTCCTTTAATGGTATTGTGAGTCCAACTTACGCATACGATGGTGGTGGTTACCAACTCGCACAACAAGGTTTTATTTTTTCTAACGGTTTGAATGGTCCAAAAGCAAGATTAAAATTATTAGTTGCGTTAAGCAACAATTTAGATAAAGCTGAAATCAAATCATATTTTGAATTATAATGATTACGTAATATAAAAAGGTCTATGTACAATAATTAGTCATCAACCTCATTTGACATATCATGAATGTCAGTCGTTGTAAAACTAAGTTATCTAGTACATAGACCTTTGTTTTTATGATTCTAACGGCGTTTGTTTCTTAGCTAGCATGCTTTGAGCAATAATGCCACCGTGGAATTTACCATTTTCAATAAAAATGGTATTCGCATCATTCCCTGCAGCAATCACACCTGCAATGTAGCAATTTTCGATATTTGTTTCGTATGTTTCTTTATTATACATAGGCGCTGTTCCAAATTCATTTGTATTAATTTGAATGCCTACAGATTTTAAAAATTCATAATCGGGATGATAACCAATCATCGCAAATACATAATCATTGTGTATCGTTTTACTTTCACCATTTACTTCATAAGTCACAGTATCTTCAGTTATTTGGGTAACATTAGCATTAAATTCCATGTCAATTTTTTCATGATTTACTAATGCTGTGAAATTTGGAAGTATCCACGGTTTAATTGAAGGTGAATAATCTCCACCACGATATAGAACCGTCACGTTAGCACCAGCTTTTTCCAACTCCAAAGCAGCATCGATAGCCGAATTCTTACCACCAATAATAACAACATCTTGATCAAAATACGGATGTGCCTCTTTAAAATAATGGAACACTTTAGGTAAATCCGCACCTTCAACTTCTAATGTATTATGCTGACCATAATAGCCTGTCGCGATTGTTAAAAATCGACATTCATAAACATCTTTCGTCGTAGTAATTGTAAATTTATTATTCATTTTTTTAACAGTTAATACTTCTTCAAATGCATTTACTTTTAATTGATGATGTTTTACAACTTCTCGGTAATAAACTAGCGCTTGATTACGTCTTGGTTTACTTTCTTCAACGATAAACGGTACGTCCCCAATACTTAATTTATCACTTGATGAGAAAAATGTTTGGTGAGTAGGATAATTGTAGATTGATTCAACGACATTACCCTTTTCAATAATTAAGGTATCAATACCTTTTCTTTTTTGTTCAATAGCCGCACTTAATCCGCATGGCCCTCCACCAATTATGATACTTTCAACTTTTTGCATTGTTTCGGCCTCCTTTAATCCCAAACTATTATAACAGTTCAGTGATTGATACGCTAAGTCTGTGCTTGAAGATTTATGATATATTTTTGACAATTTGTTTAATGTGCATAGAGAATTGTTAGCTACGGAGTTGAATAACACTACAATTTAATATGTTGATTTATTTTTTATTCTTCCTCGTTAAATTTGTTGATTGTAGTGTTTTATCTTTTTGATGACTATTTGAAAAGTTTAATTTATATGTCAATATCCGAGACAACACCTTGTTAAATAACAAACTTTGAAAAAGGAAAAAACCGCTACATACTTATAAGCGCAATTTAAGTTCTCTAAAATATTTAGAGTTACTTTATATTATGCACGTTTGTATATAGCAGTTCAGTTACAATTTATATAGTTATATTATGGAATAACGATTTGTTGACCGTTTCTAATATTGTTACCACTTAAACCATTGGCACGTCTAATTTTTTCAACATTTTCCGGTGAACCTGAACCGTAGTATTGAATTGCGATACGGTATAAGTTTTCTTGACCATTCACTGTATGTCTTTGGCCACCACCTTGACGTTGTTGTTGCTGTTGTTGATTTTGATTAGCTTGTTGTTGATTTTGATTATTTTGTGCTTGGTTGTTCGCTTGATTAGCGTTGTTTTGATCATTATCAGTTTCATCTTTAGTCGCTTTGTCTTGATCATCTTTTGATTTATCACTGTCTGTAGATTTTGATTTATCTTTAGAAGCGTCTTTAGATGTGTCTTTGTCTTTACTTTCATCAGCATTATTTTTATTTGTATTCGCGATTTTATTTTCTTTTGTACCATTATTATGATTGTTTAATGCCATGCCTCCAAATATCGCTAATGCACCGATAATTAGTACAGCTGCAATTAATGGTAACAATACTTTGGCCATGCCACCTTTTTTACGTTCTTTATCTCTGTCATGATGGTCATGTTCATCATGGTTTTGGCTTGCATTATTAGAGGCATGTGGTTTTGAAGCGGCAGAAGCACTTTTACTTGCTGCGCCTCCAGCCAAACCTGCTGTTCCAGCACCGATCGCTGCACCTTTTTTGCCATTATGATGATCTTTAGACTTATCTTGAGACGCTTTATCCTCAGTCGAGTTATTCGCCTTGCCAGAATTACTTTTGTTTTGAGCGTCATTTGAATGTTTCTTAGCTTTAGAAGCAGCCATTGCACCTGCTACACCTGCTGTTCCAGCACCAATAGCTGCTGCTTTTTTACTATTATGATGTTCTTTAGGTTCATCTTGATCTTGTTTTACAGAATCATTATCATGTTCATTTTTTGATGTTTCTGATTGGTTAGCACCTGTTGTAAAATATGGTTTAGGTTGCTGAGATTGTTCAACTTCACTCTTATCAGAAACTGTTGAATGCTCAGTGTTATTTTCTGCATTTTTAATAGTATCGTGTTTATCATTGTCTTCGATTGGTTCTGGATGTGATTTATCCATTGCAAAAGCATTCTTATTATAATATTCCTCTTCATGTTGAGGTGTACTGTCTTGATGGCTAGGTTCTTGACTTTCAGTACTGTGTGATGATTCAACTTGACGATCATCTATTGTGCCAGCCTCATTTTGAACATTGTCTTCAGATGTTTGTGATTCATTGTGAACTTGTTTATTATGATTCGTTGCTAAATCACGGCGTCTTTTTCTTCTTTGGGCATTTCTTGGCGGAAACTGTTGCTCCGTATTCTCTATTGTATCCTGATGTTCTAATTCTGATTGGTCTTTTTCAACATCTTCCGTATGGTCTTGATGTGAATTTGTGTCTATCGATTGACGATTTTTTTCAAAGTCATCTTTAAAATTATTAGACATAGCCATCTTCCTTTCTATTCTATTACAATGATTTTACATAAAATATACCCACATGACATATGTTTATGTATATTTTTCAAAATTATTTCAATCATTTTTCAATTGTGTATACACTAATTATAGCTTGTCAATTTTCTTTTAGTAAAGTAATACTATCTGAGAAATAAATTTTGCAACTTTTCATCAAATCCAATACTTCTAATTACCTTCTTCTTATTTAAAATTACGATATCAGTTATATTAGAATCATTGTCACAACATCGATCTTGTGCCGGTGGATATTCACCGAAAAATTCTAATAAATACTTTCGTCTACATTGATCTAATTTGCAATAGCCAATCATGCGAAAGAATCCTAATTGCTTTCGTTTAAATGATTGCTTAAATATCTGTTTCAAGGCGCCGATACTATAGAATGAATGCAACGTTGTCAAAACGTCTTGTTTATCGGGTGCTAAAAATTCTCCTATTTCGAAATTTTGTACATCTTCTTCTGTTATCATATCTGCAAATAATAATGTTTCTAAAATGTATTTATCGTCCGGTTGAAATAAACTAATTGCCTGACTTAGTTCACCATCGCGACCCGCACGGCCAATTTCTTGAATGTAGTTAGAAGGACTTGTTGAAAGATGAAAGTGAATGATTGTGCGAATATCTTTTTTATTAATTCCCATACCAAAAGCACTCGTTGCGACTATAATCGGAATATCATTATTTAAAAATTGTTGTTGAACTGTGTGTCGCTCTTGATAATTCATATCACCATGATAAATGCCTGTAAGAAAACCTGAATCATAAATAAGGTGCGCTAAATTCAGACACATCTTTTTCGATGAGACATAAATAATCGTTGGTCCCGACTGTTGTAGAAACGGCAGCAACCATTCAATTTTATCTTCATCATCATGAAAATTAAGATGCTTAAAGCTTATGTTTGGGCGATTCATTGTAGTTTTAATAACTTTGAATTGAATCGCTAACATTTCCGTCAAATCATCTTGTAAATGCGGTGGTGCAGTTGCTGTCAATGCTAAGACAACCGCTTCTTTAAAATGCTTTGTTACTTTTCCTATTAGAGCATAATGTGGTCTGAAATCATATCCCCATTCAGATAGGCAATGTGCTTCATCTAGAACAATCATGCCAAAGTCTATCATAGATATTAATTTAAAATTTGACGGTTGCAGGAGAAATTCTGGACTTAGAAAGATGAAGCGGCTATGTCGTAAACATTTAATATTATGCTTTTTCTCAATTTCATCCATACCAGAGTGAATACATGTTACACGTTTTTCTCCATTTATTTTCAACTGCATAACTTGGTCATCCATTAAAGATATTAACGGTGAGATAATTAATGTCGGCTTACCTGATAAATACGTAGGTATTTGATAACACAAACTCTTTCCACTTCCAGTTGGAAGAATACCTAGAGTGTGTTGTTGAGACATTATACTTTCTATAATTTCCTGTTGTCCCGGTTTAAAATTCTCGAAGCCAAATTTGTTTCGTAAAATATCATGCAACATTCAGATCACCTCTTTCAAATCCAACGATTAATACTTTTAATTGAAAATATGATAACGTGTCAAATTGTTCTTTGTAAAATTTTAATCGTTCACCACGATGTTGTTGATAAAAATTTAAAAATTGCAGTTGATCTTCTTGTTCAACATAATCATCGTAATTAGACATATAACCTTTGATTAAGATTTCAAGTACATGATCTTCGATAGTATTGATTTTAACTTGTTGTTGAGCCGCTATATCTTCCATCGTGAATTGTTCAAGCAATCTTGTATAAGTAATATAAGTTTGGTTTAATAATGTAGGTTTCATTATTATTTTTGATAAAATAGTATATTCTCCACTTTCTAATTCAAACATCATTGTCACTAAATTATTCATTTCGTATTCAAACAATTGCTGTTGAGATAGCTTTTCTATTAAACTAACTTGCTGTCTCGTATACATTGGTTCATCATAGCCTTGCAAATAATAATGTAAGTAACATGGCCCTTTTAAAGTTATTGCTTTAAACAAGTTATGTAGTTCATTTTCAAAATCAATTTGTAATTGGTTTTCTTTAATATAGTTATAGACAATCTTTACAGTTTCTTGTATCTTATTATTTTGAGAGATTGGTACGAAACGAAAATCTTGCTGCATAGTATTAGACATGGTTTGCACTAATAGTTGAATTGCTTGAAATGTTTGCCCCATACTTTCAAATGTATATCTAGGATGCAACATGATTTCCATTTCAGCATTAAATTCAGTTATATTTTCTAAAAATAGCTCAAAAGACGGATATTTTAATAGTGGTAAACTGTGATATAATGACAACTGTTGTTGACTACAAGCGTCAAAAAAGGTTTGGTGAGATTTCTTACCAACTAAGATATTGTAAATACTTTTATTTGTTTTATAGTTAAATGTTTGTTGTAATGCTGTTTTTATAATGTGTTGCAAGTTTAACCCTCACTCTGTAAAACGGATAATTTGAAAATAAAAATGATGCTGTCTAAAATTTTAGTCACATTACTATTTTAGCATTTTTATCAAAGGAGGCGAAGACATTGGCAAAATATACAATCGTTGATATGGATACTTGTATTGCATGTGGTGCATGCGGTGCAGCAGCGCCAGATATATATGATTACGACGACGAAGGTATTGCTTTCGTAATCCTTGACGATAACCAAGGTACTGCAGAAGTGCCTGAGGAATTATATGAAGATATGGAAGATGCAATTGATGGATGCCCTACAGATTCTATTAAAATTGCAGACGAATCATTTGATGGGGACGCTTTAAAATTTGAATAATTGATTTTTTAGACAAATGTTCCATAGAAAAAGCAGGCAAGCTATCGTTTATTGATAGTCACCTGCTTTTTATTATTATGTGTATATTATTTTGCTTTAATTTGATTAAATTCTTTTCAAGAAATTCGCAAGCCTTCTATATAGTAAAATAAATACAATAGAAATAACGATACCTTTAATAATATTGAATGGTATAATTCCTGAAACAATGATTACTTTAAGATTATTTGCGATATCAGCTAAGTTAAATATCATACCGTACAAAGGTAATAGAACGAAATAGTTCAAAATACTCAACACGATAGTCATAACGATTGTTGCAATGATTAATCCAGTAATCAAAGATTTTGTTGAACGTTTATTTTTATAGATGGCGTAAGCAGTTAATAAGAAACTTGCGCCTGCTAAAAAGTTAGCAAATGGTCCAACTGGATCGCCCATACTAAATAAGTAGTTCAATAAATTTTTAACCAGTGCAACTACGATACCGGCAACTGGTCCAAACGTAAATGTAGCTAGTAGTGACGGTACATCACTAAAATCTAAAGTTAAGTATGGTGGCAAAAATGGTATAGGAAACTTGATAAAAGTTAACACAAACGCAATCGCGCTCAACATACTTATTGTGATAAGACGTTTATTTTGTTGCATATTCAATTTTCTCCTTCCATTCATCTCGTAAGAATAGGAGGATTATTGCACAACAAAAAACCTCCATCTTCTCCCATCCAGACTATACTGTCGGCTCTAGAATCTCACTAGATCAGCCACTAATATGATACATACTAGCAGGTCGCAGGCTTTATTTACTGCCGGTTGGGAATTACACCCGACCCCGAAGATGAATTTTACATTATTAAATTTAATTCTCATTAATTTTATACTATATATCACAAAACCTCAATAACTATGCTTAAATAAGATCATAGTTACGTTATCGGAGAGTGATGCATTGGTGATTTGAGTTCATTGGTTGGGTAGGTTTGATTGGTTTGTGGTTTTGTCTGTTGTTAGGATGGCTTTTTTGAACCTATCTTTTTATTGTTTTTAGTTTAATCATTCGTGTTAGCTTTTTCATGATTAAATACACCTATTTCTATTACATCCTTCTTACTATAATTAGGTCTTTTTGTATTTATATATTTATTAGAAATTTGAAGAGAAACATTCAAATCACGAGGAATATTCTTTTTCTTTTTTAGTACTTCAGAAAAATCAATCATCTCGTCTATTGTATTATCTTTAGTAAAATTATCTTTAGTACTAAATAAAGTTGTAACAATATATGGACGAGATTTATCTTTAAGTTGTTTTTTTGAGTTTTTCATACCGTCCCTAAAAGACTTATCATCCTCTTTGATTAAGGGTTGAAAATACTTTTTATATTCATCTAAAGTATATGGAATTGCAGTCAAATAATAATACTCATTTCTAAAACCACTATTCTGCGTTTTCATAATTGCATTTTCAGTATAACCAGTATATTTATATTTACTTTTATATTCTTTTAAAACTTCTGTTAAATTATCCAACTCTTCCTTATGTGCTCGATATTCAAAGCCACTCAACACTGTACCAACTAAAGTACTCATATCATCGCCTTTATCCTTACTTCTTAATGAACTATCACTGTCAATAATTGATTTATCAAATGGAATACTTGCATTAAATACGATGTCGTGGTCATCACAATGCACGAATACTTCTACACCGTCGCCACTACCTATAACATTTGTAGCTTTAACTTTTAGACCGAAGTTATCCATAAAAAATTGTTCGCCTCGCTTAGCAATTTTATCTTTATGCTTCTTCGAAAATTCAATCGCATCTTTTTCTGCAGATGGTTGGAATCCTTGTCCTACATATTTTGAAGCATCCATTTCTTCTGGTACAGATTTAGTTTCTGTATTCGTGTCTTTACTTGATTCATTTTTCATCATGGAACATCCTGATAGTAGAAGTGTTGCTATTAATATTAATTTTGCTTTTTTAAGCATATATCATCACCCATTTATGCGCTTTTAAAACTCTCATTTTGCAAATAATTATACTCTCTTAATTTATTTACGTCTTATAGTTTCTCTCTATATAAATCTTCAAATACATCTACTTGCGTTAAACAATGTCTGATTTTTATTTAATTATCCGTTGATTTAGCATTTTGAAGCCAATCATCTCCATTACCTAAAGATTTCAATGGGTTATTAGGATTTACTGCCTCATTTGAAGTTCCTTGATAGATTATTATCTGTTGACAAGTTAGATTCCCCTGATCATCAAGAAACTCGTATATTTCTATATTAAGGTATGCCTTTCATATTATGATTTTCTATTTGTTTGAACCGTTTTTCATTTACTTTAAAATCTATCATTCATTTATATCTTGATAAACCCAATAACCGTTCAATTCTGCTATGTCCCTATCATTTATTTTATTCACTTTATATTCACTTACCCTTCAATTGGATTTATATCGTCATAAAATGGTTTTTTAGTATTTATACTAGATTTTCCTAATTGAATAGTAACTTGAGATTTTTGAGGCATATTGGGTTTATCTTTTAATTTATTACTCAATTCAATCACATCATCTACTGTATTATCTTTAGTAAAGTTTTTCTTAGTAGAAAAAAGCGTAGAAACTACATCAGTATTTGCAGTATAATTTAGCTCTTTTCTGGCTCGTTGCATACCTTCTTTAAATTCTTTATCATTTTTACGAATCAATGGTTCATAATATTTACGATATTCTTTTAAGTTTCTTGATAAATATGTAATATAAAAGTATTCATTTTGATACCCGACGTTTTGTGTCTTGTTAATTGCCTCGTTTGTAAATCCTGTATATTGATATTTCTTTTCATTCTCTTTGAAAAATTTATATAAATTGTCATACTTTTCTTTTTGCGCTCGATATTCAAAGCCACTAAGCACTGTACCCACCACCATACTCATATCATTACCATTGTCATTACTACGCATTGATCCTTTTTGATGGATGGCATCTTTGTACAAGGGCAAACTTGCATTAAATACAATGCCATGATCATCGCAATGCACATAAACTTCTACACCATCATCTTTACCTACAACATTGGTAGCTTTAACTTTTAGACCGAAGTTGTCCATAAAAAATTGTTCACCTACTTTTTCAAATTCTTTACGATGCTTCTTCGCAAATTCAATCGCATCTTTTTCTGCAGGTGGTTGGAAACCTTGACCTACATATTTTGAAGCTTCCATTTCTTCTGGCACAGATTTTGTTTCTGCTTTTGTGTCTTTTTTTGATTCACTTTCCATCGCTGAACATCCTGATAACAGTAGCGTTGCTATTAAGATTAATTTCGCCTTTTTAAGCATATCTCATCACCCATTTATGCGCTTTTAAAAGTTTCATTTTGTAAATAATTATACTCTCTTAATTTATTTGCGTCTTATAGTTTCTCTCTATATAAATCTTCAAATTCATCTGCCTGCTTAAATCGTTTTTCGTTAACTGTAAAGTTATTATCTTTATTGATGTCTTGATAAACCATATAACTACTCAATTCTGTTAAATCTCTATCATTTATTATATTCATCTTCAAATGCTCCAAACGACACTACTTTCTTATCATCAAAACGAGCTTTTTTTGTGCCAATAAGTTTATTTCCTAATTGAGTAGTTATAGTATTCTTGATTGGCATATCTTTTGTTCTTTCAATTTTCTCGGATAAATCTATTACATTATTTATCTTTTCTTTTCTATTCCTTTCATCATTCGTACTAAATAACGTTGCTACAGTATTTGTATTAGCAGTATAGTTTAGCTCTTTTCTAGCTTTTTGCATACCTTCTTTAAATTCTTTATCATTTTTATGAATCAATGGTTCGTAATATTTACGATATTCTTTTAAGTTTCTTGATAAATATGTAATATAAAAGTATTCATTTTGATACCCGACGTTTTGCGTCTTGTTTATTGCTTCTTTAGTAAAACCTGTATATTGATATTTCTTTTCATTTTCTTTAAAAAATTTATATAAATTATCATACTTTTCTTTTTGCGCTCGATATTCAAAGCCACTCAGCACTGTACCCACCATCATACTCATATCATCACCGTTGTCATTACTACGCATTGATCCTTTTTGATGGATGGCATCTTTGTACAAAGGTAGACTTGCATTAAATACAATACCATGATCTTCACAATGCACATAAACTTCTACACCATCATCTTTACCTACAACATTTGTAGCTTTAACTTTTAGTCCAAAGTTATCTTTAAAGAATTGTTCACCTACTTTTTCAAATTCTTTACGATGCTTCTTCGCAAATTCAATCGCATCTTTTTCTGCAGGTGGTTGAAAGCCTTGTCCTACATATTTTGAAGCTTCCATTTCTTCTGGTACTGATTTTGTTTCTGTATTCGTGTCTTTTTTTGATTCACTTTCCATCGCTGAACATCCTGATAGCAGTATTGTTGCTATTAAGATTAGTTTTGTCCTTTTAAACATAGCTCATCACCCATTTATGTGTTTATAAAACTTTTGTGTTTGAAAAAGCTACTTATTCTCAATGAAAACAAGTAGCTTTTAATAAATTAATTAGTAAACTGCTAGTTTTTCTAATTGTTCTTTAACTTGAATTAAGTTTGAACGAATTAACGAGGCAGATTGATCCATTGTTTGAATAGCTTGTCCTTCATTTTCGTTCAAGCCATTACAAACAACTTCAAACTGTTGTGCCATTTGATCAAGACGAGCATGAGCTTGTGTGTTTAAAATAAACATATCGTCATAATGTGATGGTTCAAAAATCTGATTAACAATTAACGGTTTCATATTTCTAACTATATCATCTAAGTGATTTTCTAAAATCGGCGAAGCTATTTTTAAATTATTTAAAAATTCGTCTAAGTTTTTAAGTTTATTTTTTAAAACTTCAAGCATTTTATCAATTTCGTCAACATTTATTCCCATTGCCTTTATCTTTATTTTCATTCCTGATTTGTATATTAAACTGCTTATTTCATAAATATGTCTCACAGCTGTTTCTACCGAATGTATAACTTCAAGAATGTAGTTTAATACTGGTTCAAAATAATTATTGTAAGTTTCTTGAACATAATCACTAATTTTGTTAACTGCATTATCAATATGGTTTTTTAAAATTGTCATTTTTCTGGTTAAATAATTAGAAGATTGTACTTGACCCGAAATCATATGTTCACCGCTATAATTAATAGATAAGTTTCCATCCATTACCGTTGCATCTTGATGAGACATTATATTTTTAATATCGGTTATCTGCTCTCCATATACATCATTTTGCTTTTTCACAAAATTTATATTATTATTCACAACATTTAAATGCTTCATCATTTCCTCTGTCACGCCATCTTCAAAATCATGATCTAAATTTTTAAACATTTCTTTAATTACGTTATCAAGTGAATCATGTAAACTTTCTATGCCACGTTGTAATTTTTTATCTAAATCTTCAAGAATTTCTTCAATAGTATTTAATTCAAGAATAAGGACTCCAGCTGCTGGAGCTATTAAGATTATTACAACAAGATTTTTTTTGACATCATCAATTGCGCTAAATACATCCTGTTTAAAAGAAGTTAATTCCCTACTCATTCCTTCAAGGATATCAACTTCGACAATCTTTTTAAAATCTTGTTTAAGTTTATGTTTTCTTTCTCCAAAATTAGAATTTTCAACCTGTGAAATATTATAGCTCTCATTCAAATAATTTACACAATCGGTTAACATATTACTTGTTTCACCAGTTACCAAATTACTTAATGCACTAAGATTTTCTAGATTTAATTTTATAGGAGTCCCTTTACCCGTTCTCGCTATTGAATCTCCTGTCCACACATTAATTGGAATTCTATCATCCATATTTATATCGATTTCAATAGTTTTTTTGACTTTTTTACCATTTTTAATCATAGTATCTTTAACTGATTTAATTTTATAAACTGCTAAATCTTTATAAGTATTATATCTTGGATTTAATTTTCTTTTATAACCTAAATGACTATTTACTAATCCATCCATCGTTGGCACACCAGTTTCTAAATTCACTCGTTTTCCTAGTGTCGGAGTGGCAAATGGATCCTGCAGCCAAGATAAAATATCAAACTTACTATGATAATTAATCATATTTTCAAAGTTTTGAGATTTGAAATTTTCCCATATTGACTTTGGTAACATGGCAGGGTTTGTAGAAACTATATTTTTATTCGGGTTAATCAACCCTTGGTGGTTAGCACTTGCTCCCCCTTGAGAATTGCCTCCATCAGACTTAATAGTTTTGTTTTTATACGTAGACGGATTTTGCTTATATTTCCTTAAAAAATCAGAGCTTTTAAGTGTATCTGCATCTTTTAGTTTCTGTTCATACGATTTAATATAAGCATTATTTTGTTCTAATAAAGAAGTTGACTTATTTTTATCATTCATTAACTTTATATTTTCAATCCAATCATCAGCAACCTTCCCACGAAAAGGATTGCTTTTCACATCACTCTTTTGGTTATCTGTACCTTGAAATAATAATACTTGTTTGCCTGTAGGTGTTTCATTTTCATCCAATAGTTCATAAACTTTTATATCTGAACTATTATTTTTATTAGCTACTTTCGTTATCTCTTCGACTTGTTTGAATTTTTTATCGTTAACTCTAAATTTACTACCATCTTTAATATCTTGGTAAACCCAATAACCACTTAACTCAGTTAAATCTCTATCGTTTATATTGTTCATTTTCACTCAACCTCAATCTTGATAGGTTTGTTATCACTATAATTTACTTGTTTAGTATTAATGGTAGATTTCGTTAGTTGTAAAAATATTTTCGTGTTTTCTAAATTAAGGTTTAACTTTTTCACGCTTTCGGATAAATCTATAGCATCATCTAATTTCTTGTCCTTTGAAAAGTTTCTACTTTTCGAAAACAGTGTTGTATATAATTCGATTTCAGCTTTGTAGCCTACTCCTCTTCTAGCATCTTTCATACCTTTTTTAAAATCTAGATTATTTTTTTTAATCAGAGGTTCGTAATATTTTCTATATTCTTGAAGTGTTGGTATATTTGCAACGATATAAAAATATTCATTTTCATATCCACTATTTTGTGTCTTGTTAATTGCCTCTTTTGTAAATCCTGTATATTGGTATTTCTCTTCGTTATCTTTGAAAAATTTATATAGGTTATCATACTTTTCTTTTTGTGCTCGATATTCAAATCCACTTAGTACTGTACCAACTAAAGTACTCATATCATCGCCCTTATCCTCACTTCTTAATGAGCTATCACTGTCAATAATTGATTTATCAAATGGAATACTCGCATTAAATACGATATCGTGGTCATCGCAATGCACATAAACTTCTACACCGTCGCCACTACCTACAACATTGGTAGCTTTAACTTTTAGACCGAAGTTATCCATAAAAAATTGTTCGCCTCGTTTGGCAATTTTATCTTTATGCTTCTTCGCAAATTCAATCGCATCTTTTTCTGCAGGTGGTTGGAAGCCTTGTCCTACATATTTTGAAGCTTCCATTTCTTCTGGTACTGATTTTGTTTCTGTATTCGTGTCTTTACTTGATTCATTTTCCATCATGGAACATCCCCCTAAAATTAATGTCGTGGTTAAAACTGATCCAATGAACTTTTTCATATGACACCTCGAATAATTTAATTATTACAATATATCTATATTTTACCCTATTTTTATAATCAAATAAATAACTTTATCAAACTTTATATTTTTGTATAAATTAGTAATATATTTAATAGTTGTTATTCGCAAAAATCATAAATCCTATTTCCTAATTCACTTACAAAATTCCCCACTTCAATCAAAAAACGCATGCTATAAATTAGAATCTCTAATCAATAACATGCGTTCTTAAATAACTATATTCAGTTTTATTCTGGTTTTGGTAGTTTAATAATAAATGTTGTGCCTTTTCCTAATTCGCTTTTAACATCAATGGAACCACCATGCTCTTCGATAATCATTTTACAAATGAACAAACCTAAACCGGTACCTTGTTTACCTCGCGTTCTCGCTGCATCAACTTTATAAAAACGATCAAATACTTGTTGTAAATGTTCTGGTGCAATGCCCGTGCCTGTATCTTTAATGTATAAAATATCTTCGCTTTTATTTTCATCACAAGTAATTGCAATTTCATCTCCAGGTTTCGTATAACGTGATGCATTATCAATTAAGTTCGTTAGTACTTGGTCCATGCGATCCATATCATAACTCCAAACACGCTTCTTACAATAATTAAAAGTCATATTTAGACCTAAATCATCAGATTGTTGGCGATACTTAATTTTCATCTTATCTAGTAACGCTGCAATAGGCTGAACTTCTTTATTTACGGATAACCCTTCAGCATCCATGCGAGCAACATTTAACAATTCATTAACTAAACGATTTAAACGTTTCGATTCATCAAGGACAATGGCAAGCGATTCTTTTATTTCATCCGGTTCTGTAACAATACCATCTACAATTGATTCAGTATAACCTTGAAGTAATGATATCGGTGTACGTAATTCATGTGATACATTAGCAATGAAATCTTTCTTCATTTGATCTAGATTGTGCTCATTAGTCATATCACGAACTGTCACAACAACACCACTTTTACCTCCCTGTTCAATCTTGTCGATATAGCTTGTAGTCACAACAAAGAATCGTGCATTCATTTCTAAATCGCGCATTTCAGTTTGTTTTGATTTAAAAGTATCTTCTATTTGTCTTAATAAGAAAGCTTTAGCATCTTCATCAATATTGTCCATAATATCATTCGCCATCTTATTAGATAAGATAATTTGTCGACTCTCATTAATACCTAGGACGCCTTCTACCATAGAGTTAATTAAGCTGTCTCTAATATTTTTAGATGTGGATAATGCGTCGACATGCTCTTCGATTTCTGTACTCATCTGATTAAATGCCTGCGATAATTGACCAATTTCATCTTTCGTTGTGACAGAAGGTTTATAAGAGTAATCCCCTTCAGATACACGTGTAGCTTGGTCTCTTAAACGTCTTAAAGGTTTTGTAATTCTTGACGATAAGAAAAACGCAAAGACTGTTGTAATTGTTAAGAAAATAACAGCCGTAATTATAGTGATAATCGTAATAGCATTATTTGTATCTTCGATTGATTTCAAGTCTTTATATATAAATACTCCACTATATTTGCTATGACTATTCTTCTGTGCTTTTGTTGGATAGCCTAACAAAATATAAGTTTGAGATGAACCCTTTTCTTTAATCGTTACATTTCGAGTAACAGATTTACCTTTATCAAACACATCGTCAAAATGGTCGTTGTTGACTACTTCATTCAACATTTGCTTTTTAATATTAGAAAGTGAAGCCGTTGATTGACGATGTTTATTGTTTATAATCATCAACCCACCAGGATTTTCAATTAATGTTTGACTATATTTTATTGCTTCTTCTTTATTATGTGATTGTTCGACCAGTGAACTTATACGTCTAGCATCTTCTCTTATGGCATTTTCAGTTTCTTGTGTGAAATAGTATTGCATAAAGGTAATTAAAGCAATACTTAATAAAATTAAAACTGTCGTCACTATTAAAATAATAGTTAACCACAGTTTAATTACGACACTATTTAGCCGGCTCATCATTAGATTTAACCTCAAATTTATACCCAACGCCCCAGACTGTTTGAATCATATGCGCAGCTTCGCTAGACACACGATTTAACTTTTCTCTAAGTCGTTTAACATGAGTATCAACTGTTCTTAAATCACCATAGAATTCATAATGCCAAACTTCTTTTAATAATTGTTCACGGTCAAATACTTTATTTGGTGTTTTAGCTAAATATATTAATAATTCGTACTCTTTAGGAGTCAAATTAACTTCTTGATTATCAGCAAGTACGCGATGTGCATCATTATCTATTTCTAAATGTTTAAATTCAATCACATCACGTGCGTGAGGTTCGCTTTGTTCTACAGTTGTAGATTGCGTTCTTCTTAGAAGTGCTTTAACTCTTAAGACTACTTCTCTTGGTGAAAATGGTTTGACGATATAATCATCTGCACCAGATTCAAAACCTTCAACACGGTTTGTTTCTTCACCTTTAGCAGTCAACATAATAATCGGTGTTTGTTTATGTTCACGCAATTTAGTTGCCACCTGGATACCATCCATTTCAGGCAACATTAAATCTAGTAGTATGCAAGCATAATTATTCTCCATTGCAAGTTCATAAGCCTCTTGGCCATTACTTGCTTCATGGATTTCAAAAGATTCTCTTTCTAAATACATTTTAAGTAATCTTCTGATTCTATCCTCATCATCTACGATAAGTATTTCGTTCGACATACAGGTCATACCTCCCACACATGCTTTTCTTTACAAAAGTATTATATCACAGGAAAGCGCATACAGTTATTAAAAACCTAAAATTTTGTGAAAAAATTCTCAAACTTTGTGATAAATACATATTTTATTTAATTATTTCCCATGTTCTGCTAAATGACGCATCACTTTTACTTCATGAGGCGTCAATACACGTCCTTCACCAGCATTCAAACCGACAACATTTAAAGGCCCATATTCAATACGAGACAGTTTCGTCACTTGATGACCAAAATGTTCGAACATTCTTCTGACTTGGCGATTACGACCTTCTGTAATTGTAATTTCAACCAATGTTGTGTTTTTATCTTTATCTTGTTTCTTAACTTTCACTTCAGCCGGTTGCGTCATACCATCTTCTAATTCAATACCTTTTTCTAGGGCTTTCACTTCTTCTCTCATTAAGTAACCTTTTAATTTTGCTACATATTTCTTCTTAATTTGATATCTTGGATGTGTCATTAAATTAGTAAATTCACCATCATTTGTAAGTAATAACAATCCAGAAGTATCATAGTCTAAACGACCAACAGGATAAATACGTGCTTCTATATCTTTAAAGTAATCCGTAACCACTGTACGTCCTCTATCATCTGATACACTTGTTATCACTTGAGTTGGTTTATGGAATAAAATGTAAATTTTGTCTTCTAGTTCTATTTTAATACCTTCAACTTCAATCGTATCTGATGGCTTTACTTTTGTTCCTAATTCAGTGACAGTCGTACCATTCACTTTCACTTTTCCTTCAGAAATTAAAGTTTCTGCCTTACGTCTTGAAGTATAACCGCTATTAGCTATACGTTTTTGTAATCGTTCTAATTCTTTAGTCATTATTTTCTCCTTTTTGATTGACTAGATTACTGAAGAAAGCATCCATTTCTTCATCGTCTTCTTCAGTTGTCGGCAAATCTTCTATATTGGAAATACCAAATACATTTAAAAATAAATCAGTAGTAATTAACTGTTGGCTACGCTGTTCATTAACCACTTTAGCCTCAACTAGTCCTTTGGCAATCAAAGTCTTGACCGCACCATCTGAATTGATACTACGAATTAATTCAATATCACTTCTTGATAATGGCTGGTTATAAGCAATAATTGATAGTACTTCCATTGCTGCTTGTGATAATTTCATTTGTGACTTTTGTTCAATTAATTGTTCAATATACGTTGCCGCTTCTTTTTTAGTCGTTAAAACATACGTCGTTCCAAATCGTTGTATCATTAATCCATGTGATGAATAATTTTCAATTAATTCAACGAGTTGGTCTTTCGACATATCTAATATTTCTAATAGTTGTTTTTCATCTAAACCTTCATCGCCAGCTGTAAATAAAAGCGACTCTAATATACCATGATTATCCAAAATGGTAGTTCACTCCTCTAATAATGTTAATATCTTCAAAATTACGTTGTTGCTCAATATTAATTATTCCTGCTTTTGACATCTCTAAAATAGCTAAAAAGTGAGTGACTACTTGTTCAATTGGCTCAGAAAACGTAAACAGACTAAAGAAGTTAAAATGATCTTTATCTTTCAATCTCGATGTCACTTGTTCTGTAGCTTGTTGAATGGTAAATGTCTCTTTTCGGATTTCAACAGATTTAGGTGTATTTAACTCAACTCTATTTTTAACTCTTTGATAAGCTACAATTAATTCAGTTAAATCAATCGTATGATTTGGATCCCAAGATTCATCTGTTTCCAAATGAGATAAATCTGTCGGTCTTTTTGTAAAATAAAAATCTCTTTCTTCTTTCATGTCATTTAAAATAGCAGTATATTCTTTATAATTTTGATATTCTATTAAACGCCCAACTAAATCTTCCCGTGGGTCATCATCAACATCCATATCTGATGTTGATTGTGGTAATAGCATCTTACTTTTAATCATTAAGAGTTCTGACGCTAATACTAGGTATTCACTTGCAATATTAATTTCAAGCTGTTTCATTGCATGAACGTACTGCATATACTGCTCTGTTAATGCTTGCATAGGAATATCATAAATATCTATTTCAAATTTTTGGATAAGATGCAGCAATAAATCTAATGGTCCATTGAAAGCATCTAATTTAACTTCATACATAATATCTACCTCGTATTGCGTCATATGTGCATAATTCTCTAAAATATTATAGCATGAAAATAACTTACTTTTAAATTGGGGTGATAACAAAATGCAACAGGCACTGATAAATTTCTATTATCAATTTCATACTAAGCAACATTATTTCCTATGTCATGACATTTTAGAAGATGCATGGAAAGCTGAAAATAACTACAGTAAGCAAGATGCAGTTGTTAGTTTAATCTTGTTTGCAACTGCTTGTTACCATTATCGCCGCAATAATTTAAAAGGCGCCTATAAGTCTTTTAATAAATCTAAAGAAATAATACAAAATGCTAAAGACAGAGATGCGTTATACCTTAATTTAAATGATTATCAGTTGTTAATTGAGCAACAGATTGCAAAATTGAATGCAGCAAAGCCTTTTTCATCTGTTATATTACCAATAACTCCAGTCTTTGAACGCATCATCAAGGCCAACTATCCAGACTATGATTATAATCAGGAAACAGCAACAGATCCTTTTATTGTAGACCATCACATGCGCCGTGATCGTTCAGAAGTGATTGCAGCAAAAGAAGAAGCGATTCAATTAAGAAAACATAGACGTAATTAATCAACCAATTTAAAAAAGCCACAATAGCACAGACATTTTTAGTCATATGTATTGTGACTTTTGAGTTATTGTTCACTTTATGCTCTAGGATGAAATTGGTTATACATTTTTCTAATTTGAGATTTCGAAACATGTGTATAGAGTTGGGTAGTAGATATGTCAGAGTGACCTAACATCTCTTGCACTGCTCTTAAATCTGCGCCATTTTCCAATAAATGTGTCGCAAAAGAGTGGCGTAACGTATGTGGCGTTAACGTCTTTTTAATGTTTGCCTTTACACCATTTTGTTTAATCATTTTCCATATTGCTTGTCGCGATAAAGGTTTACCATGCATATTTAAAAATAAGACTTCGGTAATAGTCTTTTTTAAAAGTTGCGGTCTAATCGTTTCAATATAAGTAGTTAAGTACTCAATGACTGCGTCGCCTAATGGTACAATTCTTTCTTTATCGCCTTTACCAAATACGCGTACAAATCCCATTATTAAGTTCACGTTCTCTAACTCTAAATGTATCAATTCAGATACACGCATTCCCGTTGCGTACAGAAGTTCTAACATCGTACGATCACGATAACCATTAATTTTATTTAGATCCGGCGTTTCTAATAAAGCCAACACTTCGTCAACATTTAAAACGTCAGGCAATTTTTTGTCATATTTTGGTGAATCTAATAATACCGTTGGATCTTTCGCCGCATATTTTTCTCTTATAGCAAATTGATGAAAACTACGGATTGTTGAAATAAATCGCGCAATAGATTTAGCAGATTGCCCTTGGTCTATTAAATGCCCCAAACACTCTTGAATTAATTGTCGATCTATAAAATCAATATGCGAGATATGATGTTCAGTCATATAATCTTGATACTTTTTCAAATCACGTCTATAAGCACCAATTGTGTTAGAACTTAGTCCTTTTTCAATTTGTATAAAACGCAAATATTCTTCAATAATTGTTTCCATAACCACACCTCTAAAAAAAGCGAAGGTTAATTTAACCTACGCAATTTACTATCCTTTACCTTTAGCTTGGCACGTTTCACACACACCATGGAAAGTTAAACGATGATCTAAAATTTTAAAATTGAACTCATTTTCAACTCGATTTTCAACTTCTGGTAACAAATCTTCATCGATTTCATCTACACGACCACATTCCATACATACTAAATGATGGTGGAAATGTTTTGCGCCTTCTTTTCTTAAATCAAAACGAGCGACGCCATCACCAAAGTTAATTTTGTCGACAACTTTTAGTTCAGCTAACAACTCTAACGTTCTGTATACTGTCGCCAAGCCAATTTCAGGCGCTTTATCTTTTACTTTCAGATATACGTCTTCAGCACTTAGATGATCTTTTTCATTTTCAATTAGAACTCTAACAGTAGCTTCGCGTTGTGGCGTTAGCTTATATGATGATTGTTGTAATTGTTGCTTAACGCGATTTAATCGTTCTTCCAACGATGTCCACTCCCCTACTAATAATTAAAATCATTACAAATTATTTCAAACTTCACAATTAAAACTAACAGTTTTCTCAATAAAATGCAAGCTTTTCTCATTTGTTATTTAGAATGATTATAATTTAATAATAGGTGTTGCAATGCAATGATAGTCTTCGCATCTTCTATTTCTTTATTCATTAGCATCGATTTAACATTCTCAATCGGAACTTTAATGACTTCGACAAATTCATCTTCATCTAAGTGAACTGTACCTTCTTCTAAATTATCCGTAAAATATATTGATAATTGTTCATCGCAAAAACCTGGTGAACCATACATATCTACAACATGTGTTAACTCTTTGGCAATATATCCTGTTTCTTCTTCTAATTCACGTTTTGCCGCTTCGACTCTATCTTCATCATCTTCTAATTTACCAGCTGGAATTTCTAGCAATGGTTTTTCTACTGGTTTACGATACTGTTTCACTAATACGACTTCTTTTTTAGGTGTCACTGCACAAACAGCAACTGCACCATTATGATAAACTAATTCTCTTGTTGACGTTTCACCGTTTGGTAATGTCACTGTATGAATTTCTACATCTACAATTTTGCCATTATAAATAACTGTTCGATCAATTGTTTTTTCATTTAAATCCATTATAATCACGTTCCTTTAAATTCATATTATATATTGATACACTATGCTTGTTAGCTAAAGTGTATCGAAAGGAGAACAGACATGCAAAAAAATATATTAAAAAGTGGTATTTCATTATCTGAATTAGGTCTAGGTTGCATGAGTTTAGGTACAGATTTAAAAAAAGCCGAACAAATTATAGATTGTGCTGTTGAAAATGGTATCACTTATTTTGATACAGCAGATATGTACGATAAAGGTATAAATGAATCAGTTGTTGGTAAGGCACTTCTTAAATATCAACAACGCGATGATATTGTCATTGGTACAAAAGTAGGCAATCGTTTAACAAAAGATGGCAGTACAACATGGGATCCGAGTAAATCCTATATTAAAGAGGCAGTTAAAGGTTCACTAAAGCGTTTAGGTATCGATCATATCGATTTATATCAACTTCATGGCGGAACCATTGATGACCCATTAGACGAAACAATAAGCGCATTTGATGAATTGAAACAAGAAGGAATTATACGTGCTTACGGTATTTCTTCTATTCGCCCAAATGTAATTGATTATTATTTAAAACATAGTCAAATCGAAACGATAATGTCTCAATTCAATTTGATTGATAATCGTCCAGAATCATTATTAGATGCAATTCACAACAATGATGTTAAAGTATTGGCAAGAGGACCTGTGTCTAAAGGATTATTAACTTCAAACAGTGTTAATGTGCTAGACAATAAATTTAAAGATGGTATTTTTGATTATTCTCATGATGAATTGGGTGAAACAATAGCCTCTATTAAAGAAATTGAAAGTAATTTATCTGCATTGACATTTAGTTATTTAACATCACATGACGTGCTTGGTTCCATCATTGTAGGTGCAAGTAGCGTCGACCAATTAAAAGAAAATATTGAAAACTATCATACTAAAGTTAGTTTAGATCAGATTAAAACAGCAAGAGCTCGTGTAAAGGATTTGGAATATACCAATCATTTAGTGTAGAAGTCATTTTCAGTAATAAAAACAGCAGCATGAGGCGTTTCATTATAAAAATGCCTTACTGCTGTTGTTTATGTACAATTCGCTATAATTTATGATTAAGATTACTCACTTATGATAGAAATTAAAGCGTTGTCCTCACGCATCAGTATTTAGTAATTTCGCCCTGCGGCAGTGCCTTAAGCAAACTTCTCCCACTTCATCTTTTAATAATTTTATTAAAACATCTTTCTATATTTCACTTCGCATGTTGATTCATCATTATTAGTTATTATTTGTACACCCAGCACATTTCCTTGCAACACAAGTAGTTTGAATTTTTCACAAGTATAATATAATGTACTGTCTGAAATTTGGTCTACAGAAATATCGCCTAAAATATCCAGCACTGTAAATTCTTCAAACACTGATAGTTGTTCCGCATATCGTACACAAAGTCTTACCACACTCTCCGATTGACAGTTCATTGCCATCCCACCTATTTATGCTTTATTTTTAAATAATTTAGGAAAACATCGTTCAAAAAATCTAGGCGCAATTTGATACATTTTCAACGCATGGTGCATCCATTTAGGGCGATTAATTTCCAATTGTTTTGTTTTAATGCCATAAATGATATCTTCTGCAAGCTGATTAGCATCAAGCATAATTTTCCCCATCTTTTTAGCATACTTCATTGATGGATCGGCTTTTTGATGAAAAGGTGTATCAATCGGGCCAACATTAACTGTCATGATATGTATGTTTGGTGACTCTAGTCTTAAAGCATTCATTAATGCATAAAACCCTGCTTTCGATGCCCCATAATGTGCAGCATTTGCTTGAGTGGAAAATGCAGCTTGACTTGAAATACCTACAATATGTGCGTTAGATGTTAAATATGGTCTCAACACAGTATATAAAACATTAAAACTAATTAAATTAAGCTGATACGTTTCAATCATTTCTGAAAAACTATGGTCTGAAATAGATTTGAAATAACCTAAACCTGCACTATAAATGAATCCATCGAATGATGTATTGTCTTCAAATTGCAGTGCCTGTATCGACTTCAAATCATTTAAGTCACAAGGAATAACATTTATAGTTTTCCCCAATTCTTGTTCAAAGATTCTAGTTGCTTTATCAACATCACGCACCAACAACGTTACATGCACTTTATTTTCAAGTAACTTTCGGACAATCGATAAACCTAAACCACTCGTACCACCAGTCACTATAAAATGTTGTCCTTTCATCAATTAACCTCCCTTTTCAATTATATAGAATGCAATTTATCAACTTTACATAATTGAGACAAGTTGATTATCTTTCCTAATATATATACAATAATAAGAAAATATAACATACAAATCAAAAACTAAAGGGATGTGACGTTAATGAAACTCGTATTTTATGGAGCTGGTAATATGGCACAAGCTATATTTACAGGAATTATTAACTCAAGCAACTTAGATGCCAATGATATATATTTAACAAATAAATCTAATGAACAAGCTTTAAAAGCATTCGCTGAAAAACTAGGTGTTAACTATAGTTATGATGATGCGACATTATTAAAAGATGCAGATTATGTTTTTTTAGGTACCAAACCGCATGACTTTGATGCTCTAGCAACACGCATCAAACCACATATCACAAAAGACAATTGCTTCATTTCAATTATGGCAGGTATTCCGATTGATTATATTAAACAACAATTAGAATGCCAAAATCCAGTTGCTAGAATTATGCCAAACACAAATGCGCAAGTCGGACACTCTGTTACTGGCATTAGTTTTTCAAACAACTTTGACCCTAAATCTAAAGATGAAATTAACGATTTAGTTAAAGCATTTGGTTCTGTAATTGAAGTATCAGAAGATCATTTACATCAAGTAACAGCTATCACCGGAAGCGGCCCAGCATTTTTATATCATGTATTCGAGCAATACGTTAAAGCTGGTACGAAACTTGGTCTAGAAAAAGAACAAGTTGAAGAATCTATACGCAACCTTATTATAGGTACAAGTAAGATGATTGAACGTTCAGATTTGAGCATGGCTCAATTAAGAAAAAATATTACCTCTAAAGGTGGTACGACACAAGCTGGCCTTGATACATTGTCACAATATGATTTAGTATCTATTTTCGAAGATTGTCTAAACGCTGCCGTCGACCGTAGTATTGAACTTTCTAATATAGAAGACCAATAAAAACAAACCCGCCAACACATGTATGCATCATCGCATACATAGTTGGACGGGTTATTTTTATAAATTATTACTATTTGGCAAGCATTGTTTATTACTTTGTCATTAGACTTTAAAACTATCAAAATCTTTTACAAAATTAAAATTAGGTGTATCTTCATTTTGTATCAATGTTTGATAAATTTCATTTATATCTTCTGTATTATAGCGATTGCTCAAATGTGTAATCAACGTACGTTTAACATTGGCTTCTTTTATCAATGCAAATACGTCTTCAATATGGCTATGATGATAATTGTTGGCTAAATGCTTTTCACCATCTATATAGGTCGCTTCATGTACCATCACATCAGCATCTCTAGAAATCACACGTTCATTAGAACATGGTTTTGTATCACCAAAAATTGCTACAACTGGACCCTGTTTGGACTCACCTCTAAAATCTTTTGATTGATAAACTTGACCATTATGTTCAAATGTATCATGAGATTTTACTTCTTGATATTTAGGACCTGGTTCAAGACCAATGTTTTTTAACGCTTCAACATTGATTGTACCTGTAGTTTCAGGTGCCATTACTCTATATCCATATGATGGAATACCATGATTAAGTAAATGCGCCTCTACAGTAAAACCATCATGATGATATGTCAGATGATCATCGATTTCAATATATGTAATTGGATAGTTTAAATGTGACTCTGATAAATTCATAGACATTTCCACATATGCTTTAATTCCTTTTGGTCCAACCAATGTAAGCGGCTTCTGTTCACCGCCCTGAAAAGAACGACTAGAAAGTAATCCTGGCAAACCAAAAATATGATCGCCATGCATATGAGTAATAAATATATGTGTCACTTTTCCTAATTTAATTGCATGATGTAAAATTTGGTGCTGTGTACCTTCACCAACGTCGAAAAGCCATATGGAATTGGAATATGGTTCTAAATTTAAGGCGATTGCTTGTGTATTTCTCTCTTTTGTAGGCAAACCTGCACTCGTTCCAAAAAATGTAACTTCCATATATGCCCCTCCTTTTCTTCAATTCATTTTATCATAAAATTTGTATCAATTTAGTTTTAATTTATACTTGAATCAAAATCTGTTAAAAATTCGTCTTTGCTAGTTAATTTTTCTAACTTTAACGTAGACAAAACTATATAAATTTTGATAATTACGTTATACTTATCATTAATAAGTATCACATTAAACATGATACATGAATCGATATTTCATTTAAGACACTGCATACTGTCGAGCATATTGAATGACCTGCTGAATGGATTATCTTATAATAATAAATCATATATCTAATTAAGAATTGAGGTTTTAATCTTGAGTACTAAAAACAAACACATCCCTTGTTTAATCACAATCTTTGGTGCAACTGGTGACTTAAGCCATCGTAAGTTGTTTCCATCAATATTCCATCTCTACCAACAAGACAATTTAGATGAACATATTGCCATCATCGGTATTGGACGTCGTGACATTACTAATGATGATTTCCGTAATCAAGTAAAATCATCAATTCAAAAGCACGTAAAAGATACAAACAAAATTGACGCGTTTATGGAACATGTCTTCTATCATAGACATGATGTTAGTAATGAAGAAAGCTATCAAGAATTATTAGATTTTAGTAATGAATTAGACAGCCAATTTGAATTAAAAGGTAATCGACTATTCTATTTAGCAATGGCACCACAATTCTTTGGCGTTATTTCTGATTATCTAAAATCTTCTGGTCTTACTGATACAAAAGGATTTAAACGCCTTGTTATCGAAAAACCATTCGGTAGTGATTTAAAATCAGCCGAAGCATTAAACAATCAAATTCGTAAATCATTTAAAGAAGAAGAAATTTATCGTATTGACCACTATTTAGGAAAAGACATGGTTCAAAATATCGAGGTATTACGTTTTGCGAATGCGATGTTTGAACCATTATGGAATAACAAATATATTTCAAACATCCAAGTTACATCTTCTGAAATACTAGGTGTTGAAGATCGTGGTGGTTATTATGAATCAAGTGGCGCGCTAAAAGATATGGTGCAAAACCACATGTTACAAATGGTTGCATTATTAGCTATGGAAGCACCTATTAGTTTAAATAGTGAAGATATCCGTGCTGAGAAAGTAAAAGTACTTAAATCACTGCGTCATTTCCAATCTGAAGATGTTAAAAAGAACTTTGTTCGTGGTCAATATGGCGAAGGCTATATCGATGGTAAACAAGTTAAAGCATACCGTGATGAAGATCGCGTTGCAGATGACTCTAACACACCTACCTTTGTTTCAGGTAAATTAACAATTGATAACTTTAGATGGGCTGGTGTACCATTCTATATTCGTACTGGTAAACGTATGAAATCTAAAACAATTCAAGTTGTCGTTGAATTTAAAGAAGTACCAATGAACTTATACTATGAAACTGATAAACTATTAGATTCAAACCTATTAGTAATCAATATCCAACCTAATGAAGGTGTATCTTTACATCTAAATGCTAAGAAAAATACACAAGGTATCGAAACTGAACCTGTTCAATTGTCTTATTCAATGAGCGCTCAAGATAAAATGAATACTGTAGATGCATATGAAAATCTATTATTCGATTGTCTTAAAGGTGATGCCACTAACTTCACGCACTGGGAAGAATTAAAATCAACATGGAAATTTGTTGATGCAATTCAAGATGAATGGAATATGGTTGATCCAGAATTCCCTAACTATGAATCAGGTACTAATGGTCCATTAGAAAGTGATTTACTACTTGCTCGTGATGGTAACCATTGGTGGGACGATATTCAATAATTGAATTAAAACGCACATGTTAAACAAAAATAAATGAGCGAATGACAAGGATTGATTACGAATCAAGTAAATCAATTGTTCTATCATTCGCTTTTTTTCTAGACTATATTATGAAATTATATTTTACAATGCCCAAAACTATTTTAATAATCATTGAACAAATGGGTGTATAATTTATAGAAATAATGTAGAATAAAAATAAATGATTGAATTAATTGGAGTGAAAGTTTTGGACGTTATCAAGCAAATACAACAGGCAATTGTTTATATTGAAGATCGTTTATTAGAGCCTTTCAATTTGCAAGAATTAAGTGATTACGTTGGTCTTTCGCCATACCATCTTGATCAATCATTTAAAATGATTGTCGGCTTATCTCCAGAAGCTTATGCACGCGCGCGTAAAATGACACTCGCTGCAAATGATGTGATTAATGGTGCTACACGACTTGTAGATATCGCTAAAAAATATCACTATGCAAATTCAAATGATTTTGCAAATGATTTTAGTGATTTTCACGGCGTATCACCTATTCAAGCTTCTACTAAAAAAGATGAATTACAAATTCAAGAGCGATTATATATCAAATTATCAACTACTGAGAGAGCACCCTATCCATACAGATTAGAAGAGACAGATGATATTTCATTGGTTGGATATGCACGATTTATAGACACTAAGTATTTGTCACATCCTTTTAATGTTCCGGATTTTTTAGAAGACTTGCTCATTGATGGTAAAATTAAAGAGTTACGACGATATAATGACGTTAGTCCATTTGAACTATTTGTTATTAGTTGTCCTCTTGAAAATGGTTTAGAAATATTTGTAGGTGTACCAAGTGAACGTTATCCTGCACACTTAGAAAGCCGATTTTTACCTGGCAAACATTGTGCGAAATTCAATTTACAAGGTGAAATTGATTATGCAACTAATGAAGCTTGGTACTATATTGAATCAAGTTTGCAGTTAACATTGCCATATGAACGAAATGATTTATATGTTGAAGTGTACCCTCTCGATATTTCATTTAATGACCCATTCACTAAAATTCAGCTTTGGATTCCTGTTAAACAGAGTCCTTATGACGAAGATTAAAAATTAAAAACAAAGAAGCCTCCTAATATATCTATAGGTCTACAAATGGCCTTAGATTCTATTAGGGGCATATTAATATGTTAATTTAGTTCGATAACACATGCTTCATATGGACGTAACTGTTTTAAATTAACTTTGGCATCATAATTAAATAGCTTTACTTCTCCATGGCTTAAATCAAATGGTACAGTTAATTCTGCTTCGTGGTTAGTAAGATTACCTACAATAAGAACTTGCTTTTCATTTAATGTTCTCGTGTACGCAAAAACTTGTGAATTTTCAGCATCTACTAAATCAAATTGACCATATACGTATACATCATTAGACTTTCTTAATTGAATTAAATCTTTATAAAATTGTAATACTGAATGCTCATCTTCTAATTGTTGTGCAACATTGATAGTTTTATAATTCGGATTCACTGGGAACCACGGTTCACCATTTGTAAATCCTCCATTTAACGTATCATCCCATTGCATTGGTGTGCGAGAATTATCTCGGTTCTCATCTTTATATTTCGCAAGTAAAGCGTCTACATCTCCACCTTGAGCTTTCACAATTTGATAGTCATTTTTAACAGCAACATCGTTAAACGTTTCAATACTTTCAAATGGATAATTCGTCATACCAATTTCTTGACCTTGATAAATGAATGGCGTACCTTGTTGCAAGAAATAAACAGCTGCATGACTTGTTGCTGATTCATACCAATACTTGTCATCGTCACCCCACGTCGATACACGTCGTGGTTGGTCGTGATTTTCAATAAACAACGCATTCCAACCTTTATTTTCAAGTTGTTTTTGCCATCTATTTAATACAGATTTATACGAATTTACATCAAAGTGAGAATCACCACTATTCCACAGTCCCAAATGTTCAAATTGGAATATCATATTAAATTTACCATTTTCTTCCCCGACCCAGTCATCAGCATCATCAGGGCTTACACCATTCGCTTCACCAACAGTCATAATGTCATACTTACTTAATGAGCGATCTTTCATCTCTTGTAACCAAGTTTGTATACCTGGCTGATTCATATCTACATCAAATGCTGGGGCATATGTTTTATCCTCAGGTACAGGTAAGTCACCCGCTTCAAACGTCTTTTTAATATGCGTAATTGCATCTACTCTAAATCCATCAATGCCTTTATCAAACCACCAGTTCATCATTTCAAATACAGCATCTCTAACTTCTGGATTAGCCCAATTCAAATCAGGTTGTTTTTTACTGAATAAATGGAAATAATATTGCTCAGTATTAGCATCATATTCCCATGTAGATCCATTAAAGATACTTTCCCAGTTGTTAGGTTCAGAGCCATCTGGCTTTGGATCTTGCCAAATATACCAATCACGTTTGGGATTGTCTTTACTAGATTTAGATTCTATAAACCAAGGATGTTCATCAGATGTATGATTTACAACTAAATCTAAAATAAGCTTCATGCCTCTATCATGAACACCTTTTAATAAACGATCAAAGTCTTCCATCGTTCCAAATTCATCCATAATTTCTTGATAGTCACTAATATCATAACCATTGTCATCATTAGGTGATTTAAACATTGGACTGAGCCAAATGACATCGATACCTAAATCTTTTAAGTAGTCCAATTTATCAATCATTCCAGGTAAATCCCCAATACCATCGTGATTACTATCATTAAAACTTCTTGGATATACTTGATATGCTACTGCTTCTTTCCACCATTGCTTATTCA
Source organism: Staphylococcus sp. EG-SA-17 (assembly GCF_017151845.1). NCBI lineage: Bacteria > Bacillati > Bacillota > Bacilli > Caryophanales > Staphylococcaceae > Staphylococcus > Staphylococcus sp. EG-SA-17. Next base: position 6,790 of record NZ_JACVZO010000002.1, on the reverse strand, counting down.
TTTTAAAACTCCTTTGCTATCGCTGTGTTGATTTTCTTATTTTTAATTCTGTATCTATAATGACGAGTTCAATAACATCCTGTGCTTTATTTTTTAATATATTTAAAATTGCTGCACCAGCCTGTTGACCTAACATTCGAGGCTCGATGTCAATACTGGTTTGAGGTGGTGACGCAATTTCGGTTAAATAAGAATCATTGAACGTTGCTGTCATTACATCTTTCGGAATTTCAATATTAAGTTCATATAGGACACTTAAAATCGCTAAATGTAACACAGCATCTAACGAAATGATTGCCTGTTTAATATTTGGGTCCTTCAAACGCGTATGTAGATTTTGCATGTAATTAAAAATAACTTCTCTTTCATTACTAGTCTCAATAATTTGATAATTAATTTTATTTTGAGAAGCTATCGTTTCAAATCCTTTTATTCTATCTTTTGAAACTTCAAAATTTCCTTTTTCTGTAATAAATATTAATTCATCTACACCTTGTTCAATAACATGTCGTGTCAAATTTTCAGAAGCTAATATATTATCATTATCTATGTGTGTAAATTGATGATCTATATCCGATGTAGGCTTACCAATCACAATAAATGGCATGCTTTCATCAATTAACATTTGTTTAATCGGATCATTTTCTTTTGAATAGAGCAGTATAAACGCATCAACCATTCGTTGTTTAATCATTTTATAAACTTCATCCATTAAATCATTCAAATTATTTGAGACTGTCGTTTGTGTACCATAGCCATGCTGGTTACACGTTTCAGAAATTCCTAGCAATACATTGATGTAGAATGGATTCAGTCGAATAGGCTCCTCAGACCCTTTTAACACTAAACCAATTTTATATGTTTGGTTAGTAATTAAAGTTCTAGCAGCAGTATTAGGAAAATAATTCAATTCTTCCATAACTTTCTTCACTTTTGAAATTGTCGCTTCGCTAATACGTTGATTTCCTTTTATAACCCTTGAAACTGTCGAAGGAGAAACACCGGCTTTTAGTGCAACATCTTTAATCGTAACCATTTAATCACCTCCTGTTAATCACTGCGCTGGAAAACGCTTCCAACCATTGTATAATACCAGTTTAGTCACACTTTCTAAAAAAGTCAAAAGATTTGTGCAAACGATTGCATAAAACGATAAAAATAAAACCTTCATACTGAAATTCAATCCGAAAATCAATATAAAGGTTTGTATAAATATTAAAATCGATTGTTTAGTCACTAACTGCAAAATAGTTACCTTGGCCATCTTGGAAATTAAATGCACGTTGACCATTCATTTCTACTATATCATGCCCAGTTAAACCTAAATCATTTAATTTTGAGTATAATGCATCAAAGTTTTTCTCTTTAAACATTAAAGATGGTGTTCCTAGGTTCACCTCTGGACTATACTTTTCAATAAATTCTTTTGCCATAATCGTCAACGACGTTTCAGCATCTTTCGTAGGTGATACTTCAACTGCAACATAGTCCTCAGCTAACGGTGTTTCACTTACAACAACAAATTCTAAAGTTTCTGTCCAAAATGCTTTCGCTTTGTCAACATCATCAACATATAACATAACTTGATTTAACTTTTCCATAAGTTAATACCTCTATTTCTCTATAGTACATGCTATCATAACACAGTAAATATTTTATTACTTCACAAAATGCTTAAAAATATGTCGGGATGCTTTTAAGGTCAAGGATAATACTTGTGTAATTTTTTATAGGTTGTAGATACTCTATCACACTCTGTTTTATATTTATCAAAAGATATAAAAAAGGATAGTATCTTTCAACTATCCTTTAATCAATATTATTCTTCAATCCATTGTGTATGGAATACGCCTTCTTTATCTTTTCTTTCGTACGTGTGAGCACCGAAGTAGTCACGTTGTGCTTGAATTAAGTTTGCAGGTAAATCAGCTGCACGGTAACTATCATAGTAATTAATACTTGAAGAGAAACCAGGTGTTGGTACACCATTTTGAACACCAGTTGCGACAACATCACGTAGCGCATCTTGATATTCAGTAACGATGTTTTTAAAGTAAGGATCTAGCAATAAGTTTTGTAATCCTGGATTATTATCGTAAGCATCTTTGATCTTTTGTAAGAATTGTGCACGGATAATGCAACCTTCTCTCCAAATCATAGCTAAATCACCAAGTTTTAAATTCCATTCATTATCTTCACTTGCTTTACGCATTTGCGCGAAACCTTGTGCATAAGAACAAATTTTACTCATATATAATGCTTTACGAATTTTTTCTAAAAAGTCTTTCTTGTCACCATCAAATGATGCTTTTGGACCATTTAATTCTTTAGAAGCATTTACGCGCTCTTCTTTGATTGAAGAGATAAAACGTGCAAATACAGATTCAGTAATGATTGTTAATGGAATACCTAATTCTAATGCGTTAATTGAAGTCCATTTTCCTGTACCTTTTTGACCTGCAGTATCAAGAATTTTTTCAACTAATGCTTCTTTATTTTCATCTAATTTCATGAAAATATCACCAGTGATTTCAATTAAATAACTTTCTAATTCACCAGCATTCCAGTCTTTGAACGTTTGAGCAATGTCTTCATGAGACATGCCTAATAATTCTTTCATCATAGCATAACTTTCTGCAATTAATTGCATGTCAGCATATTCGATACCATTGTGTACCATTTTCACATAGTGTCCAGCACCATTTGGACCAATATAAGTAACACATGAAGCACCGTCTTTTGCCTTAGCAGCAATTGCATCAAGAATATCTGCAACTTTGTTATAAGCTTCTTCTTGTCCACCCGGCATTAATGACGGACCAGTTAACGCTCCAATTTCACCACCAGAAACGCCCATACCAATAAAGTTGATTGCACTTTGTGCTAATGCTTTATTACGTCTGATAGTATCTTGATAGTTTGTATTACCACCATCAATTAAAATATCTCCATCATCTAATAAAGGTAACAAACTATCAATCGTTGCATCCGTAGCTTTACCTGCTTGAACCATTAATAAAATTTTACGTGGTTTTTCTAAAGAATTAACAAATTCTTCCAATGAATACGTTGGATGAATATTTTTCCCTTTTGATTCTTCAACCATTAAATCAGTTTTTTCACTTGAGCGGTTAAATACAGATACACTATATCCGCGTGATTCAATATTCCAAGCTAGGTTTTTACCCATAACGGCTAAACCAATAACTCCAATTTGTTGTGTCATATTACTTACCTCACTTGTTGATTTTTCATTAGTATTGTATCACAAAATAGACATACACTACACTAAATCATTTCGATTGTCGCGCAACTATTTTGATTATTTCTAACACTTGACTTGCAAGCAAGTTCAATGATTTAATCGGCATTCTCTCATTTGTTGTATGGATTTTTTCATAACCCACTCCTAAAATGACTGAAGGAATACCAAATGTATTAATAATACTGCCGTCTGAACCGCCACCAGAAATAATTGTATTTGCAGATAATCCTAAATTACGAGCACTTTCTTGTGCAATTTTAACAACCGCTTCATTATCATTAATTTTAAATCCTGGATAACTTTGCTCCACTGTAACTTCTGCTTTCCCACCTAATTCTGATGCAGTAGTTTCAAACACATCAGTCATATGTTTGACTTGTGTTTTTATTCTTTCTGGATCGTGAGAACGTGCCTCTGCTTCTAAAATGACTTCATCTGCAACAATATTCGTAGCTGAACCGCCATGAAACTTACCAATATTGGCAGTAGTTATTTCATCAACTTGTCCTAATTTCATTCGACTAATTGCTTTCGCCGCAATATTAATAGCACTAACACCCTCTTTTGGCGTACTTGCATGAGCTGTTTTGCCAATAATTTTAGCTGAAATTAACATTTGCGTCGGTGCACCTACAACCGTAGTGCCGACATCAGCACTTGCATCAATAGCATAACCAAAGTCCGCGTCCAACAACTCTGAATTTAATTCTTTAGCACCAATTAAACCTGATTCTTCTCCAACAGTAATCACAAATTGAATTTGTCCATGTGGGATTTGTTGTTCCTTAATCACTTGCAAAACTTCAAGCATCGCTGCTAATCCTGCTTTATCATCTGCACCTAGAATAGTCGTACCATCAGAGTATATGTAGCCGTCGTCTTTTACAATTGCCTTTACATTAATTGCGGGTACAACAGTATCCATATGGCTCGTCAAATATAATTTAGGTACTTCGCCTTCTTCGATAGTACTATTCATTGTACACACTAGATTATTGGCACCTAATTTAGGATGTTTAGCCGCTTCATCTTCTTTAACATCTAACCCTAATGCTATGAATTTTTCTTTTAAAATAGGTTGGATTGTTGATTCATTCCCTGTCTCAGAATCGATTTGTACAAGTTCTAAAAACGTATTAAGTAATCTTTGCTCATTAATCATAATGGAACCCCTTTTATCAAAATTTTCAAGTACGCCAAACGGTAAAAATTGATGAAATAAAATGTTACAGTAATTGACGTTACACAGATTTATCAGGCTTGTAAATTGTGTCATATTATTTTCAATTTAATATATATATTTATTGTAACTCAAACTAAGCTTTGTCAAAAATATATTGATTGATTTTTCAATGATATCGTATAATGAGGAAAATGACATAAGCAAACTTACTCATGTTTTTTATTATATTCCTTTATGATGATTGCTAGTTATATCGTCTCAAGTTAAAAGTTTTATATCTTATGTCGTAATTATTAATACAAAGGTTATTCATTTGGAGGCACACAAAATGCAAAATAAAGTTTTAAGAATTATCATTATCGTTATGCTTGTATCAGTTGTATTAGCATTGTTATTAACGAGTATCATTCCAATTTTATAAACTATATCTCAACTACCTATACAAAATCATACAATTAAAAATCCATCCGTTATAAACGCATGTATTAATAAGTTATCGTATTGCAACGATTACTTTCATACATGGGTCATACGGATGGATTATTTTTTAAGCTACTTCACTATGCATTTTCAATGAACCAAATTGCGATTTGATTTGTAAATATTCTTCTAATTCATTTAATATTTGAATAATACTTGCTCTCGAGTTAAGCGCTTTGTGCGTTGTTGGCAATGGCAGTTCATCCAATTTCAAACGCGTCTCATACAAATTGTGTAAACGCATTGCTGTATAGTCATTACTATTCACATTTAGACCAATTTCTTTCAGCAGTGACGCAACATCATTTAAAAGTGGATCTTTATGACAGATACTTTCGATGAGCGGTTTCATTCTCATTAACAATTCCACTTGCTCTTCTCGCATATCAAAATAATGATAGTATGAATTTTCGTTTCTAACAAAATGATTTTTAACATCTCGGAACGCGATAGACTTCGCCTTTTTAATATTTAAAAGTAACGCTTCAAATTCAATCGCAATGGTATCTTCATATTTTTCACAAATATAACTATATTTACTAAAAATATCAGCAATTTGTTGCTCAATTTTACATTTGTATTCGTCTAGTTGTTTGTCTAAACTTGGCATCATTAAATTCATTGTAAATGCAATGCTTAGTCCAATTAACAGTAATAATGTTTCATTAACAATTAAATGTACATCAATTGATTTTGCATTAAAAACATGAAGTAATATAACGCAACTCGTAATGACACCTTCTTGTACTTTTAATACGACAGTTAATGGTATAAATAACAATACGATAATACCGAGTACAATTGGACTCTGGCCTAATAAACTAAATATTGCTGAACCTAAAAACAATACTAAAAAACATGATACTAATCTTGAAATAATCGCTTGTAGCGAATGTACTTTTGTATGTTTAATACATAATACGACTAATATGGCGCTTGAAGCATAATTATCTAAACCTAACAGCTTACTAATAATTACACCTAAAGTCATACCCACTGCTGTTTTTATTGTTCTAAATCCAATCTTGTAAGGATTTAACTTTAACATGGGTTAGCGCCTCTTATCTTTCTTCACAATATTTATTGAATAATGTTTGTAATTGATTAATTACGTTCATCACATCATGACCTTCGATTTGATGTCTTTCAATCATTTCTGTAATCTTTCCATCTTTTACTAATGCAAATGACGGACTTGAAGGCGCATAACCTTCGAAGTATTCACGCGCTCTTTGTGTCGCTTCTTTATCTTGTCCAGCAAATACTGTCACTAGACGATCAGGTAATACGTCATAATGTAAAGCATGTGATGCTGCTGGTCTTGCGATACCACCTGCACATCCACATACAGAATTGATCATAACTAGTGTTGTACCATCTTGTTTAAGAACTTTGTCAACATCTTCTGCAGTAGTTAATTGCTCATATCCCGCAGATTCAATTTCATTCCTTGCTTGTTCTACAACACCGTTCATGTATAAATCGAAATTCATGTCCATAAGTTCAATCACCTATCCCTTTATATTTAAACTATCCTCATTCTACTAATTAATAACATATTGTTCAATAAACTAATCTGAATCACACCTATATTTAGACACAATTTTAACAATATACCAAACATTATTGTGCTTAAAATCATGGAAACTAATTTGTTCACCTGTTTTCATTAATATGTTTCAAGTATGATGTCTTATTTTGACTTTACTGCAAAAATTCATTCAACCATGTTGATTGTCAATAGCGGTTTAAAAATGCTGTTTTATGGCGGTTTGAAAATGTCGTTTTTTAGCGGTTTAAGATTGTCGTATATTTAATGATTTTTCGGTTTTATAATCTTTTAATCGATATGATTCTCCAGT